>NZ_JBSHKH010000149.1:0-18749 GCF_053643595.1 Streptomyces sp. NPDC055506
AGCGGCACCCCGCTACGCCGGGCTGCGGACCCACCCCGCCCCAGCACCGACGCCGGGTGCCTTCGTTGTGCCGAGATGTGGGACGCCCCGGCGTCAGTGGAGACGCCGGGGCGGTCGAAAGTTGGCAGTGGCAGGTCAGTCCTGGTCGTCCGTGTCGTCCTGGTCGTCCGAGCGGTCCGCCGTGACCTTGCCCGTGGTGAGGTCTATCTTCCAGTCCTGCTCGGCGCCGCCGGACGTGCGGGTCTCGGCCTCCCAGGACTTGTTCTTGCCGTCCTCGTCCAGGTCGACGGACGTCACCGTGCCCTTGCCTGCGGCAGCCTTCGCGGCCTCCTCGGCCGTCACGGAGGAGCCCTTCAGGGCCGCCCGCACCTGCGCCGTGTCGTCCTCGTCGTCGGTCTGCGCACCGAGGACCTTGCCGTTGGACGGGTCGACGCGGACGCTGTGCCAGGTGTTGTCACCGGACAGGACGTCGACCTTCCAGATCACCTTGTCGCTGTCGTCCTCGTCGTCCAGCTCGGCGGACACGACCGTGCCGGACGTGTGCTTCAGCGCGGAGGCGATCGCCTCCGGTGCCGTCACGTCGCCGGAAGCCGCCCGCGCGGCGGCGTCGTCGCGGTCGTCCTGGCCGTCGCGGACGTCGTCGTCCGACAGCCGCGTGTTCGCCTCCTGCCGCGCCGAGCCCCCGCCGTCCTCCGTGGTCGCCAGGGCCGTGGCCGTACCGCCTCCGATCAGGGCGGCAGCGGTCACGGCGGCGATCACGATGTTGCGCTTCATGGGGGTTCCTCCCGAGTCGGTTCGTTTTCGACGTGTTCCAAGGTGGCTGATCGAGGCTGAGAGGAACCTGAAGCCCCCTGAAGGGATCTTCAGCTTGGTTTTGCCACTCTTTACCCATGCGCCTGTTGATCGTGGAGGACGAGAAGCGGCTGGCCCTGTCGCTCGCCAGGGGCCTGACGGCCGAGGGGTACGCCGTGGATGTCGTCCACGACGGACGGGAGGGGCTGCACCAGGCCTCGGAGGGGACGTACGACCTGGTGATCCTCGACATCATGCTGCCCGGCCTCAACGGCTACCGGGTCTGTGCCGCCCTGCGCGCCGCCGGGCACGAGGTGCCGATCCTGATGCTGACCGCCAAGGACGGCGAGTACGACGAGGCCGAGGGGCTCGACACCGGGGCGGACGACTATCTGACCAAGCCCTTCTCGTACGTCGTGCTCGTCGCCCGGATCAAGGCGCTGCTGCGGCGGCGAGGGGTGGGTGCCGGGGCCTCGCCCGTGCATGTGCACGGGGATCTGAAGGTGGATACGGCTGCTCGGCGGGTGTTTCTGGGGGAGGAGGAAGTGGCCCTCACGACCAAGGAGTTCTCCGTGTTGGAGCAGCTTGTGCTGCGGGCCGGGGAGGTCGTGTCCAAGTCCGAGATCCTCGAGCATGTGTGGGACTTCGCCTACGAGGGTGATCCCAACATCGTCGAGGTGTACATCAGCACCCTGCGGCGGAAGCTGCGGCCGGGGCTGATCCGGACCGTGCGCGGGGCCGGTTACCGGCTGGAGAAGTCGCCATGAGGCGGCTGTTCGGCTCCGTCCGGGCGCGGGCCACGCTGGGCGCCACGCTCGTGGTCGCGGTGGCGCTCGTCGCGGCCGGGGCCGCCGTGCTGCTGTCGCTGCGGTCCAATCTGATCGGCGAGGCCGGGACGCAGGCCGAGCAGTCGGCCCGGGCCGTCGCCTCCGAGCTCGCCGCCGGGACGCCGTACGACAAGCTGTCCGGGCTGGACGGTGACGACGGGCCGGTGCAGGTCCTCGACGAGCACAAGCGGCTGGTCGCGGCCAGCGAGGACCTCCAGAAGATCAGCGGCACCGACTCCGACCAGGTGAAGCCGCAGCCGTCGGCCGCGCCCCGTACGGACGACGACTCCGACGACCATGAAGAGGCCCTCGAACCCGGGGAGATCGCCGGGGAGAGCGTCTTCAGCAACGGGGCCGCGACGATCGACGGTGACGCGGAGGACTACCGGTTCGCCGCCGTGGAGGTGGAGACCCAGGACCGCGGGACCCTCAAGGTCTACGCCGGTTCGCCGCTGGCCGCCGAGCACGGGGCCGTGCGGACCGCGCTGACGGTGATGCTGATCGGGTTCCCGCTGCTGCTCGGCGTCGTCGCGGGAGTGACCTGGCTGGTCACCCGGCGGGCCCTGCGGCCGGTCGAGGGCATCCGGAGCGAGATGGCCGCGATCACCCACTCCGAGGACCTCGCGCGGCGCGTCCCGGAGCCGGACACGCACGACGAGATCGCCCGGCTGGCCAGCACTACGAATGAGACGCTCGCGGCGCTGGAGACCTCCGTGGAGCGGCAGCGACGCTTTGTCGCCGACGCGTCCCACGAGCTGCGCAGTCCCATCGCCTCGCTGCGCACGCAGTTGGAAGTGGCCGCCGCGCATCCCGAACTGCTGGACCTCGACGGGGCCGTGGAGGACACCGTGCGGCTCCAGCGCCTGGCCGCCGACCTGCTGCTGCTCGCCCGGCTGGACGCGGGGGAGCGGCCCAACGACGCGGGGGTCGACCTCGCCGGGCTGGCCCGGGAGGAGGCAGAGGGACGCACGGGTGTGACGGTGGACGCGGAGCCGGTGGAAGTGGCCGGATCACGGGGGCAGCTGGGGCGGGTGCTGGCCAATCTGCTCGACAACGCCCAGCGGCATGCCCGGTCGGCCGTCACCGTGAGCGTGCGGCGGGAGGGTGACCGGGCCGTGGTCGGCGTGGCGGACGACGGGGACGGGGTGCCCGAGGCCGACCGGGAGCGGATCTTCGAACGGTTCGTACGACTGGACGCCGCCCGCAGCCGGGACGACGGCGGTGCCGGGCTGGGACTCGCCATCGCCCGGGACGTCGCCGTACGGCACGGCGGCACGCTCACGGCCGGACAGGGACCCGCAGGCGGAGCCCTGTTCGAACTCCGCCTGCCGCTCGCCTAGCCGGACCGGTGCGGGTGTGCCGCCTGGGCCAGGGGGGTCAGGGGCGCCCGCGCTGTCCGCGCAGGTGCTCCGCGATGGGCTTGAGGGCCTTGTCGAGTTCCGTCAGGGCCTCGGGGGACAGCAGGTCGATGAAGTGCCTGCGCACGGACGCCACATGGTGGGGCGCCACCTTCTGCATCGTGGCCATGCCGTGGTCGGTGAGCACTGCGTAGAGCCCCCGGCGGTCGGATTCGCAGTTCTCCCGCCGGACCAGGTTCGCGTTCTCCATGCGCGTGATCTGGTGCGAGAGGCGGCTCTTGGACTGGAGGGTGGCGGAGGCGAGGTCGCTCATCCGCATCCGCTGGTCCTCCGACTCGGAGAGGTTCACCAGGATCTCGTAGTCGTTCATTGTCAGTCCGAACGGCTGCAGGTCCTTCTCGAGCTGGTACGTCAACAGCCTGTTGACCTCCAGGTGGGTGCGCCAAGCGCACTGCTCCGCATCGGTCAGCCAGCGCGTGGCCGTCTCGGTCTCCATGAATGAAGTCTACCTAAAAGGTTGAAAGGCGAACTAGTGAGGGTTTTCGCGTGACGTCGCACGCCTGCCGAACATTGGTGCGCAGGCGTTCGATGTCACACTCCGCAGACTACCGCTCACAGCCCGAAGCGACGCTGGAGGTCCCCCAGCTGTCCGGGAAGACGCGGTGCGCCGGATTGACCGGGCCGGGGGCCGGATGCTCCGCCGCCGGGCACACCGGCCTGGTGTGGAACGGCCCCCGTGGCCTGCTCGGCCATCAGGGTCTCGGACGACTGGAGCAGCACTGTGCCGGCGCCGACGAACTCGAACTGGTGCTCCTCCCCGGAGACCCCTCCCAGGCCCGTCAGCGCACGTAGACCGCCCATGACGCCGGTCATGTACCCGTGGTCGTAGTGGTGGCAGGGCGAGGGGCAGTCGGCCCATCCGACCAGGGCCTGGGGGTCGACCCGGATCGGGGGTTCCATGAACACCACCGGGCCGTTCGACGCGGCCACGAACTTTCCGGTTCCGATGAGGGTCAGAAAACCCGGCACGATTGATTGCTTCAGCGCGAGAGTTGGCTGAAAAGCGAGGAGGTTGCCCGAGCGAATGGTCAGATTGCCGTCCTCGAGGTCGAACGAATTCACGTCGAAGGCCCGGTCGGCGAGGAGCATCTTGCCCGAGCCCTCGGCCACGACCCAGTCGCTCGCGTGCAGAGGCGAATGGAACGACGTACGGACCAGACGGTCCAGTCGGCCGTGCCCGACGCCGTTGAAGTCGATCGAGCCGTAGTAGGCGATCATCTTCCCCTTCTGCAGGAACCACTGGCTCCCCTTCAGTTCCACGCAGAAGGTGTACGGGTTGACGTTGTCGTCGGGCGGCAGCGATGCCGGGTCGAAGACCGCGGGGCCGGCGCCCGGAGTTCCGTAGGTGCTCACAGCTTCTCCTCCGACGCCTG
This sequence comes from Streptomyces sp. NPDC055506, assembly GCF_053643595.1. Classification (NCBI taxonomy): domain Bacteria; kingdom Bacillati; phylum Actinomycetota; class Actinomycetes; order Kitasatosporales; family Streptomycetaceae; genus Streptomyces; species Streptomyces sp. NPDC055506. The sequence continues at coordinate 4,411 of NZ_JBSHKH010000149.1, forward strand.
GACGTACACCGCACCGCTGCCGCTGAGCTCCAGCTGGAACGCCTCGCCCGAGCCGCGGCCCACCATGTCCCGCCAGCCCAGGGCGGTGGACAGCTTGTTGCGGACGTCGCCGTGATGGGCGACGTAGGCCTGCGGGTCCACATGCACCGGCCGCTGGGGTGTGATGGGGATCTCGATCACCCCGCCGTGGGCCATGACCGCGACGGCCCCCTGCCCCTTCAGCGTGGTCGTGAACAGCCCCTGGCCGCTGACCTGGCCGCGGACCATGCCCATGACGCCGCCCTGCGAGCCGAGGAACATCGTGCCCTGCTGGAGCGAGCCCTCGAAGGCCAGGAGGCGGTCCGCCTCCACATAGAGGGTGTCGCCGGTGAGCCGGATCACCTGGATGTGATGGCCGCCGTGCCCAAAGAGGACTGTGCCGCTGCCCTCCACGGTCATCAGGGGCGTGTCCTCGTCGGCGACCCGGCGGCCGATCATCGACATGACCCCGCCCTGGCCGCCCGCCGTGTTGGGCGTGAAGGACACCTCGCCCTTGTACGCGAGCATCGCGCCGCGCTGACTGAACAGCCGCTGACCGGGCGACACCGTCGCCTCGACCATCTTCGCGTTGATCTCCCGGAAGGCCATGTCACACGTCTCCCGCGATCGTGTTCCGCTCGCTCGGCTGTACGTACACCAGCCCGTCCCCCTCGAAGCGCATCTGGAAGGCCTCGCCGCCGCCCTCCCCGAGCAACGTGCGGAACGTCACACCGGACTGGAAGGACTGCCGAAGATTGCCCTGGTGCGCCACATACGCTCCCGGGTCGACGGTCAGCGGATACTGCGGGCTCACCCGCAGCACCACCGCCGGCCCGTCCGACATGATCGCCGCCTGGCCGTGGCCCTCGACGGACGTCGTGAACAGCCCGTTGCCCTGCGAGGCGCCGCGCAGGCCCGTGAACTCCGTCCCCGTGCGCAGCCCGCCGTCGGTCGCGAGCAGGTTGCTCGACTCGACGTAGAGCTTGTCCCCCTGGAGACCGACCAGGTTGATCTCGGAGGCGCGGTCCGCGAACCAGCAGGTGCCGCGCCCCTTCACCTCCATCAACGTCATCTGCTCACCGGTCAGCCGCCGGGTCACCATGCCCCGGATGCCCTCGCCGCCGCCGCTGAGCTTCTTGAAGGCCATCTCGCCGTCGTACGCGACCATCGAGCCGTTCTTCGCCTTCACGGCATCTCCGGTCATCTCGACGGCGAGCACCTTGTTGCTCTGAAGTCGGAACATCGCCACGTACGGGAAGGTAGCCGCAGGCCGGGCACTGTGGACAGAGCCTGTGGGTGGAGAAAGTCCCTGATCGCACCCTTAGGGGGCGGGGAGCCGGACCCCGGGCCAAGGATCGCTCGGCCGTTTGCCACAATGGGCGAGACGCTTGTGCGTGCGTTCACAAGCCCCTTTTGCCGTTCAGCCCGTCCAGCCCGTTCAGACCGCCGCGTCTCTCCCACCGAAGGTGACCCGTGGACCTCAAGACCGCCACCGCCCTCCGCCGCCTCCGCCTGGTCTCGGCACCCGAGGCGATCTCCTTCCTCCTCCTGCTGATCTGCTCGGTGCTGAAGCGGACCACGGACTTCAACGCCGTGCCGGTGATGGGCATGGTGCACGGTGTTCTGTTCATCCTGTACGTGATCTTCTGGGCCGACGCGTGGAACCGGACGAAGTGGCCGGTGAAGACCGCCGCGCTGTACTTCGTGCTCTCGGTGCTGCCCACCGGCGGCTTCTTCGCCGACCGCAAGCTGCGGCGTGAGGCCGAGGACGCGGTCATCGCGTCCCGGGCGCGCCAGGAAGGGGCGGTGAAGGCGTGATCGTCGCCTTTTCCGTGACGCCGCTGGGGGTCGGTGAGGACGTGGGGGAGTACGTCGCCGACGCCGTCCGGGTGGTCCGTGAGTCGGGGTTGCCCAACCGGACCGACGCGATGTTCACGACCGTCGAGGGGGAGTGGGACGAGGTCATGGACGTCGTCCGGCGTGCGGTGGCCGCGGTCGAGCGGCGGGCGCCCCGGGTGTCCCTCGTCCTCAAGGCGGACATCCGGCCCGGAGTGACGGACGGTCTGACCTCCAAGGTCGCGACAGTGGAGCGGCATCTCGCCGAATAGGCGTATTCGAGAGCGGCAGCCTCTACGGGAACCCTGGTCCGATGCGGGCCGGGGTTCTTTCGCGTTACTGCCGCGGGCATATGCGCAACCCACCCACCTGGACGCTCTCAGTTCGACATCGCCCTAAAGATCCATTTTTGTATGGGTATCGGGGTATCAGGTTCTCCGATCAGGCCTCAAGGACTGGAGGGCACTGTGCGGCCGGAGGGCTACGACTACGACTCCTACAGCCGACTCGCCGGACCGCTCACGGAGCCGTCCGGTGAGGAGTACCGGGTGCAGTACGTCTCGCTCCTCGCCCGCGAGCCCCGCCGAATACGAGCCGTCCTCCTGATGTGCCTCGCACCGCTGCTCACCGGTGCCCTGATGGTCTACCTCGTCTGGCCCACCCACTGGGTGGAACGCGAGGGTGCCCAGCGCTGGCTCATCGGACTCGACGTCACCATGCTGACGGCGATCGGCCTGATCGAACTCTTCATGCTCGTCAACGTCGCCTCCGTCGCCCACGCCACGATGGTCGCCTGCGACCCCGTCCCCGTGGTCCCCGAACCGGACACCCGCGTCGCCTTCCTCACCACCTACGTCCCCGGCAAGGAACCCCTCGCCATGGTCCGCGCGACCCTGGAAGGAGCCACCCGCATCCACCACACCGGAACCCTCGACGTCTGGCTCCTCGATGAGGGCGACGACGCCGAGGTCAAGGCCATGTGCGCGGAACTGGGCGTACACCACTTCACCCGGCGCGGCATCCCCGAGTGGAACCGCGAAACGGGCGTCCACAAGGCCCGCACCAAGCACGGCAACTACAACGCCTGGATCGCCATGCACGGCGACGGATACGACTTCTTCGCGTCCGTCGACACCGACCACATTCCGATGCCCAACTACCTGGAACGGATGATGGGCTACTTCAGGGACCCCGACGTGGCCTTCGTCGTCGGCCCTCAGGTGTACGGCAACTACCACAACCCCGTCACCAAGGCCGCCGAGTCCCAGCAGTTCCTCTTCCACGCCCTCATCCAGCGCGCCGGCAACCACTATCGCGCCCCCATGTTCGTCGGCACGAACAACGTGGTACGGATCTCCGCCGTCAAGCAGATCGGCGGGCTGTACGACTCCATCACCGAGGACATGGCCACCGGCTTCGAGATCCACCAGCACCGCAACCCGGACACGAACCGCTTCTGGCAGTCCGTCTACACCCCGGACGTGCTCGCCGTCGGCGAGGGCCCCGCCTCCTGGACCGACTTCTTCACCCAGCAGATGCGCTGGTCGCGCGGCACCTACGAGACCCTCATCACGCAGTACTGGAAGGCGCCCCTCAGCATGCCGCCGGGCCGGCTGCTGTCCTACACGCTCATGCTCGTGTACTACCCGATGACGGCCGTCAACTGGTTCCTCGGGATCTTCAGCTGCTTCCTCTTCCTCTGGTTCGGCGCCTCCGGCACGGAGGTCGCCGTGTCGGTCTGGATGATGCTCTACAGCGACGCCGCCGCCTGTCAGATCGGGCTGTACCTGTGGAACCGCCGGCACAACGTCTCGCCGCACGAACCGGAGGGCTCGGGCGGCCTGGCCGGCATGGGGATGTCGGCCCTGTCCGCGCCGATCTACCTCAAGTCCCTCAGCGAGGCGGTCATGCGCCGCCCCAGCCGGTTCGTCGTCACGCCCAAGGGCAACGACGCCTCCCCCGACCAGCTGGCCACCTTCCGTATCCACCTCTTCTGGGCGGCCCTGCTGGCCACGTCCCTGGCCGCCTCGGTGGCCCTGGACCACACGCATGCCGCGATGCGCACCTGGGCCCTGCTCGGCATGGCCATCTCCCTGGCACCGGCCGCGGTATGGGCCGGCACGGCCTGGAAGGACCACCGGGAACGGCAGCGGCAGCTCACCCACGCCGACGCGCAGGCACCCGGACAGGTGCAGGAAGCGGCACCCGCGCACCCGCACCCACGCGTGCCCGAAGGCAACGAGCCCGCCCCCGCCCTCGCCACCGCGTCCCCCGCGGCCCCGGTCTCCGGCACCCCGACAGGAGGCAGCTAGGCCATGGCCTACCAGCTCTCGCAGAAGACCAAGAAGACCGTCCTGGGGATCGGCGGCATCGCGGTCCTGGCGGGCCTCAACGCCCCGGCCGCGCTGGACTTCGTCTCCACGCAGTACCACGAGTACAAGATCGCCCAGCCCGAGTACATGGCGAAGTACGGCTCCTGGACCCAGCTCGACATCCCGGAGAAGTACCGCACCAACGCCATCCACGCCGCCCTGCTGCACACGGGCAAGGTGCTGATCGTCGCCGGGTCGGGCAACGAGCAGCGCAAGTTCGACGCGGGCGAGTTCGACACCATCCTGTGGGACCCGGAGAAGAACACGTACAAGAAGATCCCCACCCCGGAGGACTTCTTCTGCGCCGGCCACGCCCAGCTCCCCGACGGCCGCCTGCTGGTGGCCGGCGGCACCGCCCGCTACGAACGCCTCGGCGCCGAGGTGACCCGGGCCGGCGGCGGCATGCGCGTGAAGAACGAGAGCCCCGACAAGGCGGTGTTCCTGAAGAAGGGCACCCGCTTCCGCTCACCGGCCGGCTTCGAGTACGTCACCAAGTTCGACGTCACCGTCCCGAAGGCCAAGCGCACCCAGAAGATCACGTACAACAGCCGCGGTGTGATGCAGCCCTGGAAGACCAAGGTCACCGCCAGCGAGGCCCGCGTCTGGGTGGAGGCCGTGGACGAGGGCCCCCTGTCGGCCACTCAGAAGGCGGCGCAGTACGCCATCGTCGGCCTGACGGGCAAGGCCGGCGACAACGCGTACGGCCTGTCGGAGAAGATCACCCTCGACAAGCAGGACTTCCAGGGCATCCGCGGCGCCTACGAGTTCGACCCGAAGGCGGAGAAGTACATCCCCGTAGACCCGATGGACAAGGCCCGCTGGTACCCGACGCTCGTCGGCCTCGACGACGGCCGGGTCCTGGCGGTGTCCGGCCTGGACGACGTCGGCATGATCGACCCGGGCGACAACGAGATCTACGACCCGGAGACCAAGAAGTGGTCGCCGGGACCCAAGCGGTACTTCCCGACGTACCCCGCCCTGTTCCTCACCAAGGGCGGCAAGCTGTTCTACCCGGCCTCCAACGCCGGTTACGGGCCCGCCGACCGGGGCCGTGAGCCGGGCCTGTGGGACGTGGAGAAGAACACGTTCCGCAAGGTGCCGGGGCTGACGGACCTCGACCAGACCGAGACCTCGGCCTCCGTGCTGCTGCCCCCGGCGCAGGACCAGAAGGTGATGATCCTGGGCGGAGGCGGCGTCGGTGAGTCGAGCAAGGCGACCCCGCGCACGGCCGTCGTGGACCTGAACAAGGACAACCCGGCCTTCCGGGACGGCCCCGACCTGCCGCAGGGCACGCGCTACCTGAACAGCGTGATCATGCCGGACGACACGGTGTTCACGTCCAACGGCTCCAGGGACTACCGCGGCCGCAGCGCCAGCAACATCCTCAAGGCGCAGTTCTACGACCCGAAGAGCAACGCCTTCCGCGAGGCCGCCGCGCCGAGAGTGGGGCGCAACTACCACTCCGAGGCGCTGTTGCTGCCCGACGGCAGGATCGCCACCTTCGGCTCCGACCCGCTCTTCGACAACCAGCAGAACACCAAGCTGGGTCACTTCGAGCAGCGCATGGAGGTCTTCACCCCGCCCGCGCTGCACAAGAACCCCCGGAACCGCCCCGTACTGAAGGGCGGCCCGGAGAAGCTGGACAAGAACCACAGCATCACGTTCCGTACGGACCACCCGGAACGCGTGGCCGAGGCGCGGCTGATGCGGCCCAGCGCGGTCACGCACACGACCGACGTCGAGCAGCGCTCCATCGAGCTGGACATCACCAGGAAGGGCGGCGCGGTGACCTTCGAGGTGCCCCGCGACCCGGCCCTGGTCCCGCCCGGCTGGTACATGCTGTTCGTGACGGACGGCGAGGGCACGCCCTCGCGGGCCAAGTGGATCCACGTGAAGTGAGCGAGGGGGGAGGGGCCGGGGGGGAAGGGCCGGCTCAGTCCTCCGCGTTGCGCGCCAGCTCCAGGGCGTACTCCGGCCACCAGCGTCCGGCGTCCGGTCCGCCCTCGCAGTCTCCGTCCGACTCGCCCGGCCGCTTGATCCACAGGTAGGCGTCGAGGGTCTCCTCGCCCGTCTGGGTCGTGGGCGGGGTGCCGAGCGCCCGGCCCGGCGGGTTGCACCAGACGCCGGGCAGGGGGCCGTTGCCGTTGCGGCTGGTGTCGACGACGAAGTGCTTGCCGCCGAGGGCCTCGGCGAGCCGGACGCCGTACTCCGTGGTCTCGTCGTCGGTCTGGAAGTTGGAGACGTTGAGCGCGAAGCCGTCGGCCTGTTCGATGCCGGCCCGCCGCAGCGGCTCCACCAGCTTGTCCGCCTCCCGGATCCAGTCCGCGTTGCCCGCGTCCAGGTACACCTTGGTGTTCGGCTGCTGTTTCAGCCGGGTGATCGCCTCGCTGAGCAGCTGTTCGCGCTCGGCGTGGTACTCGCCGGGCGTGCAGCCGTCGACGATGTGCGCGACCGCGTCGGGCTCCAGGACGACCAGGGCCTTCGCCTCGCCGAGGGCGTCGGCGAACTGCCCGATCCACTCCCGGTAGGCGTCCGCGTCCTGCGACCCGCCGGCCGAGTGCTGGCCGCAGTCCCGGTGCGGGATGTTGTACGCGACGAAGACCGCCGTCTTGCCCTCCTCGCTCGCGGCCGAGGCAGCCGCCCGCACCGTCGGTGCCGGATCGGTCTCGCCGGGCGGCCACAGCGCGAGCGGCCGGTCGGCGATCCGCCGGATCAGCTCGGCGTCCTCCTCCCGGTCCTGCTGCTGCCAGAGCTCTGCCTGCTGGGCCGCGGGGCTCTCGGGGTCGACCCAGAAGGGGGAGCCGGCCGCGTAGCCGGCCTTGGTGGTGTCGTCGCCGGTGTCGGACGCCGTGTCGGTGCGGCCGTGAGCGGACGAGCAGCCCGCAGCGAGACCGAGCACAGCGAGGACCGCGAGGGCGTGGTTCAGCCGTCTCATGCCGCTCCCTGTGAGGAAGGTGACGTTCGGTGATGAATCGGATGCCAATAGTTACATACTCGTATGAATCGCTATCTAAAGGACATGACCTCGCCCTGCCCCCGGATGGCGCAGCCGGAAGACGGGCGGACCGAAGGGCGAGACGGGACTGGCCACCATGTGACCGGCCGGTAAGGTCGGGTTCGTGCCGAAGCCGCTCAGTCTCTCCTTCGATCCGATCGCGCGCGCCGACGAACGCTGGAAGCAGCGCTGGGGAAACGTGCCGTCCATGGGTGCGATCACCTCGATCATGCGCGCCCAGCAGATCCTCCTCGCCGAGGTCGACGCGGTGGTCAAGCCGTACGGGCTGACGTTCGCGCGCTACGAGGCGCTGGTGCTGCTCACCTTCTCCAAGTCCGGCGAGCTGCCGATGTCCAAGATCGGCGAGCGGCTCATGGTGCATCCCACGTCCGTGACGAACACCGTGGACCGGCTGGTGAAGTCGGGCCTCGTCGACAAGCGGCCCAACCCCAACGACGGGCGCGGCACCCTCGCCAGCATCACCGAGAAGGGCCGTGAGGTGGTCGAGGCCGCCACCCGCGACCTGATGGCGATGGACTTCGGGCTCGGGGCGTACGACGCCGAGGAGTGCGGGGAGATCTTCGCGATGCTGCGGCCGCTGCGGATCGCGGCGGGGGACTTCGAGGAGCATTGAATCCTCCCCTTCCCGAAAGGGAGGGGATTTCTGGCTCAGGCTGCCTCCTGGAGCAGCGCTCCAGGGGGTCTTGCGCCATCGGCACCAGCCGGGTTGAGACCAGCCCGGGCGAGCATGACGCGTGCGGAGTTCTTGTCCCGTGGACACACGGCTCCGCACGCGGTGCAGGTGTAGGTGCGCTCACCCAGCGGCAGTGCGTGCTTGGCTCTCGCATCGCACTGCGCGCAGTCCATCGTGGTGTGCGCGGGGTGGACCAGGCGGATGTCCCGCCCGTGCTTGCGGCCCATGTCCAGCAGAGCGGCCTTGGTGGCGCCGATGGCGGCGTCGGCGGCCTTGCGGGCCATCGTGGACTTGGCGAGGAACCTGGGCTTGAAGTCCTCGACAGCGACCGCGTCGTGGTCGCGGACCACCTTCTTGGACCATTTACGGCCCGTGTCCTCACGCTGCCTGGCGACCTTCTTGTAGGCCATCGCCCGCAGCCTTTTCGCCTCGCGGTAGCCCTTCGAACCCGGCTGTCCCTTCTTCGGCCTGCGGCGGGCCATCATCCGGTCGTACCGGGTCAGCCTCTGCTGGGCCTTGCTTCCATCTGCGGCGTGGGGCAGGTCGTGCGCGTCGGAGGTGGTGGTCGCGGTCTGTTTCACACCCCAGTCGACACCGAGCACCCGGCCCGTTGGCGGCAGCGGCTGGATCTCGGCGGGCAGGACGAAGGAGCAGTACCAGTGCCCGAGGCTGTCCTGGTAGACGCGCACCGAGGATGGCTCAGTCGGCAGTTCACGGGACCACACCACCCTCACCGCGATGCCGCCCGCCAGATGCAGCCGGCCGTCCTTCAGCCGGAACCCGCGCCGGGTGTAGTTGAGGGTTGCCAGTGCCTCGCGCTTCTTCTTGTGCGTGGGCATCCCGGCCCGGCGTGCCATGGGCAGGCGCTCTTTGATGTCCTTGTGCGCCTTGGCACGGGAGCGGCCGAAATCCCGGATGACCTGCTGCTGGACCACCGACGAGCCTTCATCCAGCCACGGTGTAAGGGCGCGGGCTTCGGTCAGCATCCTGTCCAGCTGCGCCGGACCGCACGTCCGCTTCTCCCCGGTCGCCTTGTTGCGCAGGTATACGGCCCTGGACTTGGCGACACACTCGTTCCACACCCACCGGCACCGACTCCACTCCGCCACCAGGGCCGTGCGGGCAGCGGACGACACCCGCAGCCGGAAGGTATACCGGGCGTGCCCGACCTCCGCAGCCGCCCCTTCCTGGCCCACCCCCGCCCCCTCACGCTCACGACCCCGGCCGGGACTCAGCCGCCCCATCTACGAAGGACCATACGTACGATCACCGCACCCGCGTGCTTCGATCTCACGGGCATCACCCCGACCAGCGATCTTGGGCGCAAGTGTTCGCTCTGCGAAGTGGCGCCTGAATGTGATTTCACCTCCGGCGTGAACGCCGGGGCTTCCTCGCGAGGAGCAAGACCCGGGGCAAGATCCCCCGGAACGGGTCGTTACGCTCGACGGCATGAAAAAGAGCGTGCTGACGCGCTACCGCGTGATGGCCTATGTCACCGGCGTGCTGCTGGTCCTGCTGACCCTGGGCATGATCGGCAAGTATGTGCTCGACCTGAACGGCGCGGCGGACTTCACGCGCGTCGTCAGCATCGCGCACGGCTGGCTGTACGTCCTGTACCTGGTCTTCGCCTTCGACCTGGGCTCCAAGGCGAAGTGGCCGGTCGGCAAGCAGGTGTGGGTGCTGCTCGCCGGGACCGTCCCGACGGCCGCGTTCTTCGTGGAGCGCAAGATCAGCCACGAGCTGGAGTCCCGGCTGGCCGAGGACTCGCCGGCGCCGGTCAAGGCGTAACAACACCGCCGTACGGACGAACGTGCGGCGGTCTGCCATCGACATTTACTTGGACGTCCTAGTAAATTCGAAGGTATGGACGCTGACGCCATAGAGGAAGGCCGCCGTCGCTGGCAGGCTCGGTACGACGCCGCGCGCAAGCGCGAGGCCGACTTCACCACGCTCTCGGGCGACCCCGTGGAGCCGGTGTACGGGCCGCGGCCCGGAGACAGGTACGAGGGGTTCGAGCGGATCGGCTGGCCCGGGGAGTACCCCTTCACCCGCGGCCTGTACGCGACCGGCTACCGAGGGCGTACCTGGACCATCAGGCAGTTCGCCGGGTTCGGCAACGCCGAGCAGACCAACGAGCGCTACAAGATGATCCTCCGCAACGGCGGAGGCGGGCTCTCGGTCGCCTTCGACATGCCGACGCTCATGGGCCGTGACTCCGACGACCCGCGCTCACTGGGCGAGGTCGGGCACTGTGGTGTCGCCATCGACTCGGCCGCCGACATGGAGGTCCTGTTCAAGGACATCCCGCTGGGCGACGTGACGACGTCCATGACCATCAGCGGGCCGGCCGTGCCGGTCTTCTGTATGTACCTGGTCGCCGCGGAGCGCCAGGGCGTCGACCCGGCCGTCCTGAACGGCACGCTCCAGACGGACATCTTCAAGGAGTACATCGCCCAGAAGGAGTGGCTCTTCCAGCCCGAACCGCATCTGCGGCTCATCGGCGACCTGATGGAGCACTGCGCGGCCGGCATCCCCGCGTACAAGCCGCTGTCCGTCTCCGGGTACCACATCCGCGAGGCCGGCGCGACGGCCGCGCAGGAGCTGGCCTACACGCTCGCCGACGGCTTCGGGTACGTGGAGCTGGGGCTGTCCCGCGGGCTGGATGTCGACGTCTTCGCCCCCGGGCTCTCCTTCTTCTTCGACGCGCACGTCGACTTCTTCGAGGAGATCGCCAAGTTCCGCGCGGCGCGCCGGATCTGGGCGCGGTGGATGCGGGACGTGTACGGGGCGCGGAGCGAGAAGGCGCAGTGGCTGCGCTTCCACACCCAGACGGCCGGGGTCTCGCTCACCGCGCAGCAGCCGTACAACAACGTCGTACGGACGGCCGTGGAGGCGCTGGCGGCCGTGCTGGGCGGGACCAACTCGCTGCACACCAACGCCCTCGACGAGACGCTCGCGCTGCCCAGCGAGCAGGCGGCGGAGATCGCGCTGCGGACGCAGCAGGTGCTGATGGAGGAGACCGGGGTCGCCAACGTGGCCGATCCGCTGGGCGGTTCCTGGTACGTCGAGCAGCTCACCGACCGGATCGAGGCCGACGCGGAGAAGATCTTCGAGCAGATAAGGGAGCGGGGGCTGCGGGCGCACCCCGACGGGCGGCACCCGATCGGGCCGATCACCTCCGGGATCCTGCGCGGGATCGAGGACGGGTGGTTCACCGGGGAGATCGCGGAGTCGGCGTTCCAGTACCAGCGGGCGCTGGAGAAGGGCGACAAGCGGGTCGTCGGGGTCAACGCGCACCACGGGTCCGTGACCGGGGATCTGGAGATTCTGCGGGTCAGTCATGAGGTGGAGCGGGAGCAGGTGCGGCTGCTGGCGACGCGCAAGGCGGGCCGCGACGACGCCGCGGTCCGCACGGCCCTGGACCGGATGCTGGCCGCCGCCCGCAGCGGCGCCAACATGATCACGCCGATGCTGGACGCGGTGCGGGCGGAGGCGACCCTCGGCGAGATCTGCGACGTGCTGCGGGACGAGTGGGGGGTGTACACGGAGCCGGCGGGCTTCTGAGGCTCTGAGAGGCAGGATGGGGCGGGTCAGTGGAAGCTTCACTGACCCGCCCGATTCTTTGCGCTTGTTGCACGAGCGTGCCCTGAAAACCCTTGATCTGGCCCTTACTTGTGAAGATATGGTGACCACCGCGCTTGACGAAGCTGACCACTTCGTTGTCGCGCGTGACCACAGGTGATCGGGGGGACACCGTCACCACGGGGGGAGAAACTGGCGGTTGCGCAGAGCAACCGGCCCTTCTCGCATGCCCTGCCGGACGAGCGCCCCCGCTTGCCCTCCATGCGATGAAGGGATGCTTTCGTGCGCCCCAGACGAGGGTTCATCAGACCCGGACGCCCTAGATCCGGACTTCTCACGCCCGTTCTGACGTCCGCTGTCGCGGTTGCCGTGCTCGGCGGCGTCGCGGTCCAGCCGGAGCTGCTGGACCGGTACGCGCCGGACGACATGGTCCCCGTGGCCGACAGCTACGACGGCTTCGATGCCAAGGCCGCCGAACAGCTCCGCGAGGACCAGTGCTTAATGGCCGGTGTGCTGCGGCTCGGCGGGCCGGCCATGTTCGGTGTCGCGCAGGACGGGCTGAACCAGACGCCCGAGAAACTGCACACCGCGGCGAACCAGGAGTACTGGACCGACACGCCACTGGCCGCGTCGTACAAGAAGGACCGGGACGAGGCGCACGCGCTCGGGGAGTCCCTCTACGCCCGCCTGGACGTCTGGAAGAAGCCCGTCTCCGGGCTGCCCTACCCGGGCGGGTTCAACAGCGTCGCCGACTTCGAGTGGCCGCCGGGGACGCCCGGGCGCGGCGAGGACTTCTTCGACCAGACCGGGCTCGGCGCCTGGGTCGGCGAGCGCATGTGGGTGAAGGAGGACGGCTTCTACGAAGACCCCACCCCGAAGGCCGACGAGGCCACGGTCAAGGCCGTCAAGGGCCTCGGCGCCCCGCTGTACGGCGGTGATCCGGATCCGTCGCTGCCGTCACCGCAGTGGCAGCAGGCGTACGAGGAGCACCAGGCGTGGGAGCACCTGGTCGACTGGAGCATGGAGCCGACGAGTGCGGACAACGCCCGTCAGTTCCTGGCCTCCGGTGGCTTCCCGCGTACCGCCCCCGAGCCGGGAAGCCTCGAGTTCCGGCTGGCCGTCGAGGACCTGAAGACCCGCTTCGCGTCCTGCGCCTGGCGCGGTCCCGTCGACCCGAACAAGGTCCTCGGCAAGGAGGTCGCCGAAGCGTCCGCCGAATGGCAGCAGGAGATCGCCGCCCAGGCGACGCAGCGCAACCAGATCCTGACCGCCAACAAGGGCGCGACCAAGTCCCTCGCCACCGGCGCCCGCGCGCTGGGCGAGATGCTCGGCCAGTCCTGGATCGCCGACCACCTCACCCGCTGGCAGGACTGGTGGTCCCCCGGCGGTCCCGGCTGGATCGGCTCCAGCCCGTTCGTCGTCCACGCCAACGGGGCCTCCGACAAGTGCCTCGACGTGGCGGGCGGCAAGAAGGACAACGGCACGCCCGTGCAGATCTACACCTGCAACGGCGGCGCGGCCCAGAAGTGGCAGATCAGCGGTGACACCCTGGTCAACCCCAATTCGGGCAAGTGCCTGACCGTGAAGGGCGGCGCGAGCGCCAACGGTACCGCCGTGGTGATCATGCCGTGCACCAGTGGCGTCTCCCAGAAGTGGGAGTACGGCACCCACGGCACCACCCGCCTGTACAACCCCGCGACCAAGAACTGCCTCGACCTCGCGGACTACGGCAACAGCCGGGACGGCCGGATGTGGGACTGCACCGGCAAGACCCCGCAGAAGTTCGACATCGTCCCCTCCGGTCACAACGGCACCGACGACCTCGACTACCCGACCAAGGCCCAGTTCGACAAGGCGAAGAAGGGCGTCGCGGACGCCCAGGCCGCAGCGAAGAAGCAGCTCGACGTCATCAAGGCCCAGGCGACAGCGGCGAAGAAGGCCGCCACCGACACGGACACCGCCCTGCAGGCCGCCTACGCCATCGCCGACAAGGCGGGCGCCCCAAGGGGCCGCGCGCTGCTCGTCGGCCAGCAGAAGGCCCAGGTCACCAAGGCGTCATCGGCCGCACTCGAGGCACTGTCCAAGGCCGGTGACACGGCGTACGCCGCCACCCGCGCCGCCGCCGGTGACAGCGCCACCATCGCCGCCCGTGCCGTGACGCAGGCCGCCCAGTCGAAGGCCGCGTTCCGTACGGCCGCCGCGAACGAGGCCCGGGCGCAGGCCAAGGCCGCCGCCGAGGCCGCCGCCGTCCAGGCGAACGAGGCCAAGGCCGCCCGTGACCTCGCCAAGACCAAGCTGGCCGAGACGCAGAAGGCGGAGGCCGACGCGAAGGCCGCGGCCGCCACGGCGCACGCCAAGCGGCTCGCCGCTCAGGCCGAGGAGGCGACGGCGAAGAAGGAGAAGGAGACCGCCGCCGCCAAGCAGGCCGAGGCCGCCCAGCACAAGGAGAACGCCCAGGGCTACGCGAAGACGGCCGGCGAGGCCAAGGGCCGCGCCGAGACGGCCGAGACCACCGCCCGCGAGAAGCGGCAGGACGCCGAGGCCGCCCGGGACCGGGCGAAGGCCAAGCGGGACGACGCGTGGGACGCGGTGCCCGTCCTCTCGAGCGGAAGTGCAGCGCTCCTGTAGTGCGCGGGCGGACGGTGGCCGCACGCCGAGAGGAGGGGACATGGCCGAACCGGAGCGGGCCGTGCCCGCTGTGCGCATCGAGCGCGGACGTGCCGGTGCCGAGGAACTGGCCGCGCTCACCGTCGTGCTGCTTATTCAGCAGCAACAGACTGAAGCGAACCGACCCCCTGCTCCAGGCGACCGGCGGGCGGCTGCCGAACGCGGCCGATCCGTA
>NZ_JBSHKH010000150.1:0-18503 GCF_053643595.1 Streptomyces sp. NPDC055506
TAAGAGACAGGTTCTGCCAGGGTGGAAGTCGGGGATGGGCGGTCCGACGCGAGGCATCCCGAGGGCGACGGCTTGCCGTCGGCTGCGGCGGAGGACAGTGGTGGCTTCCTTGATCTGCGTGCGGTCCTCGTCGGTGAGGCTGTCGAGGTCTTCTCGGACGCGCCGGACAAGGCGACGGACTCGGGTGATCTCCTCGTCGGAGGGTAGGGCCTCCGCTTTTGCCCAGTTGTCGGCGGAGATGAATGCGGCTAGGCGTTCCCGGTTTCGCAGCAGGTCGGCGAGGTATGCCTCCAGATCGGGGAGGTAGGAGGCGTCGGTGCGGAAGTGGTCGCAGCCGACGCAGCGGAATCGGACAGGGCAGGCGTGTCCGCCGGCCGCGACATTGGACGGCTCAACGCAGACGCCGTAAGGTGCCTGGACTTCGCCGACGGCCCGGCGGGCATACTCGTCGTCCAGCAGTTCCTTGGCTTGTCGCCAGATGCGGTTGCCGTGGCGGTCGAACTGCATCGCCGAGACGCGGTCGACGGCCTCGCGTTTGCGCTGCTCACTGACCCGGTAGTAACGCTGAGTAGTGGACAGTTGGCGATGGTCCATCAGACCTTGGAGTACGTCCGGCTGGATGCCCTGGTCAGCGTGCCGCTGGCAGTAGGTGTGCCGGTAGGCGTAGGGGAAGATGCTGGATTTGTCGAAGGGCAGCATCTTGGTGATCTGCTGCCCGTTGATCTCGACGCGGGTGGGGACCAGGAACTCGGGCAGCGACTGGATCCATTCGCGGTGGCGGCCGGACAGCCAGCCGGCCCCGATCGGTTTGCGGCCGTGGGGGTTGCCTACCCGTGTCGGCAGGAGCATCAGCTCAGCGGTGGGAGTCCGGGGGAAGTCGGAGCGGACCAACTCCTGCTGCCTGGTGATCACTCCCGCGGTTGCCTGGGAGATCGGCAGTCGCCGTCCTTTGCGGCCGGACTTGTAGTTGTCGTAGATCAGGACGTTCTGGCCAGTGGTGTCCTGCTGAAGGCAATCCAACCGCAGTTGGCAGATCTCCGTGGGCCGCCGACCGGTGTCGATCAGCAGCTCTGTGGCCACCAGGTTCTCGTTGCCGTTCCGCTTCGTGCCGGCGAGAGAGGGCAGGTGTTCGCAGATTTGTCGCATGACCTCGGAGGGGAGGTCTTTGCCTGCTTCGGAGTCCTCGGGGTCGTCAGGGATGTCCTCGGCCAGGAGGGCGAAGTCGTCCGGCAGGCCGTGCAGCGGCTCGCCGGGCCGGGTCAGCCCCAGAGACCGCATCCGGGCCAGATTGCTGCGTACATAGCGGCTGATGACCACTGTTCTGCGCTCCGACATGACACCGGTTTGGCACAGGTATCTCAGCCGGTTAGCGAAGGCGGTAATGTCCCTGCGGCCCACGACCCGGATGTCGTTGCCGCAGTCCTCGCGCTGCAGCTGCAGGCTCTCGGAGAGGAGGGCGAAAGCGCTGACGACCTCCTGACACGTGGCGATGGCCTTGCCACGGCGCTGAGGCAGCGAGAAGAACGCCCATTCCTTTGCGGCACTGCGGAGCCATGGTTGGTGGATCGCGGTGAAACGCAGATTGCCAGCATGGCCGAAGACGGCACCGTTCCACACGTCCTTGACGCGTTCGCCCTCCGGAGTGAGCCCGAAGCGGCCGACATGGGTGACCAGGCTGCTGCAGAAACCCCGTTCGCCGCGGGATACCTGCTCCAGGTCCACTGCGGCCAGCGAGGGCAGCTCGAGCTCGCGCAGCCGGTTGGTGAGCGTCCGCAGCACGGGCTGCGTCGTGTGCAGCCCCTCTCGAGTACGGGCGTGGATGCCGTAGAGGATCTCCGCGACCACCCGGTCGGCCAGTCCACGGAGGCTGACCTCATTATTCGCCGCGACAGGCGCGGCAGTACGCCGCCACCGCGCTTCGTCGTGTGTGCTCAGTCCGCGCTTGAGGGCCAAAGACCAGCGGACACGATGGCCATGACAGTACGGGCTTTTGCCGTCTCGCTTGCGGTGGCAGGCCAGGACCTCGCAGTGCCCGAAGGCCTGCAGAGGGACAACGTCATCACGTACGAGGAACTCCTCTAACGTCACCTGAAGCCGGGTGAGCTGGCCGAAGTGGGTCGAACAGATTGGATTCCTCCATGACCGGAACGGCCGCGGGCACCCCCTCACTGAGCAGTCCGCCACTCCGGTCCGGCGCGTACCGGGGCGGGCATGCTCCACGTACTCGTCCACGTCCGGCCTGCCTGCCTGCCTCCATCGCAGCCGGCACCCCTCGCAAAGTTGACGGGCGACACTGGCCTGCGAGCAGCCCGTCACCCTGCACTTCGGCATGCCCAGGAGGTCATGGTCGTAAGGGAAGAACAGCATCCCGACCTCATCGGACCAGCCCAGCAGATCCAGAAGTTCCTGATCCACCGCGGCCCGCAATTCTGCGGTCCTGCCGTCGTCCTCGTCCTCCTCTCGGCGCCCTGTGGGCCGGAGCGGAGCAGCGGTAACCGTCATCGGGCGCCCTCCCCGCCCAGCTCTCGCGGCGAGGGAACGCGATTGACTGCCTCACGCAGCCGTGTTGCCGCCGGATGCAAGTAGGGGCGTGCGGATTCGGGATGCTTGTGCCCCAGAAGCATCTGCACCTCGTCCAACTTGCCGCCGGCGTCGACAACGTTGCTGGCCATCGCGTGCCGACACATCCGTGGCCCCACCCTGCGGCCCAGCCCCGCCCGCCGAGACAACGACTCGCACAACTCCCCGATTGCGTCCGCAGAGACCGGCGCACCCAGAGGGCGACGGAAGAGGTTGACGAGCAGAAAGTCGCCACCGTCGGACCCCAGACGCTCATGCCGTTCCAGCGCGTACTGGTCGAATGCCTGCACGACCAGGAAGTCCACAGGCATCACCCACGACTTCTTCGACTTCGACCACGCGTTGTTCTCGTTCTGACGCCGGACGACATGCACATGAGCGCCTTCGACGTGACAGCCCAGCGACCGCGAGTCCGCCAGCAGGTGAGGATCACGGCGACGAAGGCCAGCGACCTGCCCAGGGCGCAGTCCGACGCGGGAAAGCAGGAGCATGATCAGCCGGTCGCGCGCCGAGCGGCACGCGAGGAACATCGCAATGACCTCTTCATCGCTGGCTCGGTCGACCTCGGTCTCGGGTTCCTGAAGCCGATGGTGGGCTCGCAGGCGGTGGCGCATCACGCTGCTCTCACCACGGGCCGCCAAGGGCAGGTCGTGGCCGTCACTCAGTTCGTAGATCTGCTCCAACACCGAGGTCGGCGCAGCCCTGTTGATGACCGCGTGGACCAGGAACATCCGCACGGCTGTAAGCACTTTGTTGATCCGCGTGTCCCCGCGGACCGGCTTGCTCCCGGGCCCGGGTACCACGACCTGACGCTGCCCGCCGTTGCCGGGCGTCCACCTCAACCAGAGGATGAACAGCCCCATCTCGCGAGCCGCCGTCCGCCAGTCCCGCTCTGTCCTCACACACCAGCGCAAGAACAAGGCAAGACCCTCGGCGTACGCCTTCGTCGTCAGCTCCGCCCGCCCTCGCGCCAGCCGAATCTCCCGCAGGAAGCGGTCAGCGTCCTCGACGACCTCAAGATCGTCATCCACCACGGTCCAGTAACGGAGGCCCGAAGGCATCCGTACAGGAAATGCGCGCACTTGTACCCCTAGTCCACGAGTCGATCGCAACGATCCACCGCAGAGCTACACCCCCGGAGAACCTGTCCTACGACCTCAACGAGGAGGTGCCGTACGACGTCACACCACGGCCCCGGAACCCCCAGAGAACATGGGGCGGGTGCGGGTGCGCAAGTACTGCGAGATCGAGGACCGCGAGCTCGAGCAGGGCGAGATCGGCAAGGGCTACCAGCTGACCAAGGACCAGGTCATCCCGATCAGCGACGAGGAGCTGCGGGGCCTCCCCCTACCGACGGCGAAGGCGATCGAGATCGTCGCGTTCGTGCCGCTGGACTCCGTCGACCCTCTGAAAATCGGCGAGGGCTACTACCTGGCCCCGAGCGGGCAGGTCGCCGCGAAGCCCTACAAGCTGCTCCGCCTGGCTCTCGCCCGTTCCAGCAAGGTGGCCGTCGCGAAGTTCGCCTGGTCCGGGCGCGAGCGCCTCGGGCTGCTGCGGGTCCGCGATGACGCCATCGTCCTGCACGCGATGCGCTGGCCGGACGAGATCCGGTCGCCGGAGGAACTGCTGCCGCCGCCCGTCGAGCTGAGCGACGAGGAGATCGACGGCGCGCTCGCGCTCATGGACAGCATGACCCGCGAGGACCTCGAGGGTGAGGAGTTCCAGGACACCTACACCGAGGCCCTTGAGCAGATCATCGAGGCCAAGCGCGAGGACCGCGAGCCACCGAAGCTTCAGGAGCCGGAGTCGAAGCCAGGGCAAGTCGTCGACCTCATGGCCGCCCTGAACGAGTCCGTGAAGAAGGCCAGGGCCTCGCGCGGCGAGGAGGCCGACGTGCACGAGCTGCCGAAGAAGAAGACCGCGAAGAAGCAGCCGGCCAAGAAGACCGCCGCGAAGAAGCAGCCGGCGGCGAAGAAGACGTCCGGGCGCCGGCCCCGCAGCGCCTGAGTGAGGCGTACATGGACGTCGAGCTGACGTACAGGAAGGGGCTGCTGCGCAGCATCGGCGACGTGGAGGTGTCCTACGGTCGAAGGGAGTGGCTGGACAGCACGCCGCGCGCCCTGGGGTCGTGGCCGCTCGAGTACCAGCGGTTCAGTACGACTTTGCGCGCCGTGGGCGATGTCGAGATCACCTACAGCAGGTGGTCCGTCCTGCCGCGCACTGTCGGTCAGTGGAGCTGTGAAGGCAGCAGTTCGGCAACCGTCTGCTGCGTCTTGGGCCTTATGAGCTGGAGTACGACAGAGGCGGCAGCCGGGTTCGTGCCATTGGCCCGCTGCGGATCTTCTACGACCGACTGGGTGCACGTCCCATTCGCGTGCAGCTGCATGACGAGGGCCAGCCGCTGTCCGACGGCCTTCTCCTGGCACTCTTCCTCGTGCTGTTCTGGCAGAAGCAGTCATGGGATGCGGCCCAGCGCGCGAGGAGTTGACAGCTGCGCTGCCCACTTGGAGGAGGGCTGTCGAAGCGGGGATCTGTACATCCCCCTCCCCCAGGATCGCGTGCCGGCTTCACCCTGCCCCTCCGGGCGGGCCGGCACTCCCCCAGATTCAAGACGACTCGGCGCCCTGCCGGTGCTCGCGGAAGTTGTCGATCGTCTCCGATCTCGGCGAGCAACCGGGCGCCGAGCTGGAAGCCCAGGCCTGGGAAGCTAAGGAGCACTTCAGCGTCCGGGTGCTGAGGGAAAGCCTCCTCCACTGCCCCGGCCAGGTCATCTGCGGCCTTCGAGGCAGCTTCCAACTGGGTGAGGAGTGCGAGCATCTGCTTGCCGAGAGCATCCTCAACCAACGGTGGCTGGTGGGCCCACTCGACGCGGAATACCTCACGGAGGCGGTCGGCCTCAGCTGGGATGCCGCGCTTACGGCCGGCCCGCTTGAGTGCGGCCTGCAGCTGGGACCGGCTCAGCTTCGCGGCTCGGGCCGGCGTCGGAGCCAGGCGGAGAAGCTCAAACGCTTCAGGGCGGCACAGGCCGTTCTTCCAAGTTTCGACGGCTGCCAAGGCGGCAGGGTAGAACTCGCGCAGCAGCGAGCGGAGCTGGTTGGCGATCATTTGCCGGTTCCACGTCGCGTCCTGCTGGGCCCGGGCCAGAACCGCGATCGCGCGGCCCAGGTCGCTTTCCTGCGGCAGCGGCCGGTGCGCGTGCATGTCAGTGCGCAGGATGTTCGCCAGTACCAGCGCGTCACCCGGGTCGGACTTCTTGCGCGAGACAGAATGCCGATCGCGGTAGCGTGCGGCGGCCATCGGGTTGATCGCGAATACCTGGCGCTCGCCAGTGCGCAGCACGGCCACGAGGAGTCCGCGTGACGTCTCGATCGCGACAGGGATCGGGGCTTCCTGGGTGTCACCGTGCTCGGCGAGCAGATCCAGCAGGATCTTGTAACCGGCTGAGTCGTCGGTAATGTGCCGTTTAGCCAATAACTTCCCGGTGTCGTCGACCAGGGCGATGTCGTGAGTCTGCTCCGCCCAGTCGATGCCGCAGTAGATCAAGACGAGTTCCTTCCCCATGATGCTGTTTATGCTGGTCGCGAGCTCATGCGGGACCACGCGGCGCCCTAATCCCAGGCCTCGGATGCAAGCCGGGCCGACACCTCGGTAGCCGTTCGTGGCACCAGCTCGTCCCACGAGCCTCGGTCTGTGAGGGAGCTCAGACGACTCGGGAGCATCAAGAGGTCACCATGCGGCGGGCTCGCACCACCAACACCAACGAGTGATCAAGCCTCTGGTGTTGACGCCCGAAGGCGCCGGGCGTCGCCGGTCTGGCACTAGGCCTCACAGCCGGTGGTGCATAAGACGTCCGCCCGGCGCCCGCGGGCGCCGACACCAGCAGTACGGTGGCGGCCGGGGAGGCGATGAGTACCGCGCCCTCGCCCCGGAGGGGTCGCGTGCCCTGAACGAGACGTCGCCTCGAGACCCGAGCACCGCCACCACGATTAGCAGAACCACCCGCCGGTCTACGGGAAGGCCCACGGGGCCCGGATGGGCGAAGGCGTGAAGGCCCTGCTATTCGAACGACCCGGGTGCTCTTGACTGGCCCGGACCGGCCTTACACGGGGATTAGTGGTGCATGGCTCCGGCCATGGCGAAGTGGGGCCCGGGCGTGCGGTACGTCAAGAACCGCGCATAGTTGCCGCCTTCGCCCAGGCCGAGGCACCGGGCACGACTCGCCACCCGGTCGGGTGAAGACTGCCGCATCGCAGAACCTCAGCAGCCGACCGCACGTAATGCCCTGTATGAGGCCGATCAACGAAGCACATGTGGCACAACCAGGCCTGGCCGTCGTGGAGGTCGCGGCCGCCGACGACCAGACCGCGTTCGCCGTCCAGGGACTGCTCGCCGGGCGGTGGGCAACCGCACCGGCGGACGGCACGACCCGGGTACCCGGCGAGCCCGGCGCACGGCTGCGCTGCTACCTGGACGTGCGCCAGGAGCTCTGCTCGTAGCTGAGGCAGACGTCCCCGACGTCCGAAGGAGTCGGGATCTTTGGCCTGCTACGGAGCCAGATGGATGTGCTATTCAGGGTGAGGACGGTCCGGTAGCGATCGGGCTGTTTTCTCATAGCGGGTGGCGATGCTGCGCCATTGCTGCCGGTGGAAACGGCGTTCGACAACGTGAGCCGGTCCTTCTCCTGCCGTGCGCGCTCTGCGCGAGATGACCGAGGTGATCGTCGGCGCGGTCACCGGCGCCTCGCCTCAGCTCAGTCGGCATCGCACTTCTCAAGCCGGGTTGTCTCCTCCTGCGGATCGCCCGCGGCGTCCTCACGAAACACGATGGAATAGCAGCGATAGGCCCGTGAGTATGAGGTGCCGAACATGGTGGTGTCCTCGTATGTCCCGAAGAAGCGGACGGTGGTGGCCAGCCGGCCTTCCGACCGTGCGTAGGAGGTAAGCCTGCCGTCGTGCCGTTCGGCGATGCCTCGCACGGCTTCCTGGCCAGCAGGGTATGGCGAGACCGCCATCACGTCACGCGCGTACGACCGGGCCAGGGCTGCTGTCCTGTTCAGCGCTTCTGCCTCGTTCCGTTCATTCGCACGCTCCTGGCGGTGAAGCATGCCCCTGAGCACCAGGGCCGCGATCAGCACGGCGACGATAGGCACCAGGAGAGCGACGAGGCATCCGGGGGCCGGCACCGTGATGCGGTGCTGCCGCGCCACGGTGCCGTGATCAGACATGCTCGTCCTCACTGATCCTCTCGTGTGACGGCTGCCATCGGGCCGGCCGTCGTGAACGCTTGTGCGTAGGCGCTGGTCCCTGTCTGGTTCGGGTGGTAGCTCTCCCGGCTGAGGCAGGTCTCTCCCGTGAACCACCAGCGGAGCTGGGTGTTCTTGTCGCCGTGGTGGAAGTCGCCGTCGCCGTTCGGCCCGGCCACTACTCCGTTGATACCTTCCGGCGCATCACAGATGCGTTTTCCTTCGAACGCCGACTGCGGAGACCTGTACCGGACGTTGGACGCGCTCAGGGAGAGGGCCAGTTCGCGTTGCTCGTCCTCGAAGTACTTGGCCATGTCGTTCAGAATGACACGCTGGGATGCGCTCACCAAGGTCGAGCATGCCTGAGTGCGGCTGAAGAGCAAGGGGTAGCCCATCAGCGAGATCGTCGCGTTCGGCGCCTGGGCGTGGATCTGTTCCAGCACCGTGCGAGTCTCGGCTACGGCATTGTCGATGTCTGCCTTCATCGAGGCCTCCGACGGGCATCCCTTCGTGACACACGTTTGGATCTTGTTGTCGAATCGCGCGTCATTTCCGCCGATGGTCAGCATGACCAAGGTGGTGTCTGTGCTGAGCGCCCCTGAGTCGATCTGGGTCTTCTCGTGGAAGTTCCCGTCGGGGCCCCAGCCGTTGGGGTGGTTTCCCTGGGTCATCTGGGAGGTCTTGGCTCCGGAGCAGGCGGTGAACTGGAAGCCCAGCGCCGGATCGAAGCTGTCCGCGAGCGCACCGACGCTTTTCGTCTGGCCCGCGAGAGTAACCTTGCGGGGCCACGCGTTCGAGCTGCGCCTGCACGCGTTCCAGCTGCTCTTTCCGTGGTCCCTGTCGGACTCGGGCGAATAGGCCCCGGACCCCTCACCGGAGGTGTAGGAGTCGCCCATGGCGACGACCATGTGCTTCGGCTTGCCGGACAGCGGCTGGAAGGCGACGGCGTCCCAGGCGACGTCCTCGTCGGCGGTGCCGTCGTCGGTGGTGTTCGTCAGTACCACCCGTGGCGTGCCGGTGCAGCGGTAGACGCCGAGTTCGACCCAGGTGTTCTTGCTGAAGTGGGTGTTGACGTAGCGGTGGCGGTCACCGCCCGCGACCCCCTTGATCACGTAGTGGGCCTGCTGGGTGTGCGCCCCGGTGTCCGGCAGGTGAGCGAAGACGCGGGCCCATTCGACGCTGCGGCCGAGGGTCCAGGTGCCGTCGGCTGGTTGGCGCGGACGTTGTCCTTGTGGAAGCGGGTGATGACCCGGCGGGCGTCGTCCCCGGTGTAGGTGTCGTCGGCCGAGACCTGGCCGGCGAGGAAGCCGCTGGCGAGGGGGCTGAAGGGGACGAAGCCGATGCCGAGTTCCTCGCAGGCGGGGATGACGTCCCTCTCCCACATCAGCTCCATGATTGAGTACTCGCTCTGCACGGCCGTCAGCGGAGTGACGGCGTGGGCACGGCGGATCTGTTCCTCGGTGGCCTGGGACTGGCCCCAGCCGAGGATCTTGCCCTCGGCGATCAGTTCGCCCATGACGGCCGCGACGTCCTCCACGGGGATCGAGTCGGGCACCCGGTGCTGGTAGTACAGCTCGACGTGGTCGGTGCCGAGCCGGGCCAGGGAAGCCTCCAGGTGGGCGCGGATCTTCCGGCCCAGCCCGGTGCGGGTGTGAGAGCCGTCCAGGTAGAACTTGGTGGCGATGACGACCTGGTCGCGGACGGGCGCTAGCGCGCGGCCGACGAGGCGTTCGTTGGCACCGTCGGCGTAGACCTCCGCGGTGTCGAAGTGGTTGCAGCCCAGGTCGAACGCCTTGCGGATCACGTCGACGGCCTCAGGTTCGCTCGTTGCCGGGCCGTAGCCATGGCTGAAGCCCATGGTTCCCAGTCCGACGGCGCAGACTTGGAGTTGTCCGATGGTCCTTGTTTTCATGGGGGTCTTCTTTCGGTACGGAGGTACGGGTTCAGGTCTGGTCGGGGTGCGGGCCGTTGACGTAGCCGACGACGTACGGCTCGGCGCGACGGGGGGCCTGGCTCCTGGCGCCAGTTGTCACCCAGAGGCTGTCCCGTATGGGATGTGAGTTGTCCGGTGAGGGCCAGGTTGTGGAGCCGGGCGCGTTCCGGCGGGAACGGGCGGCCCGCACCATCGTGCGTTCCGCCCGTTCCAAGGGGGTCAGTGTGCGGAGATGCACTCGTGCACGACGCGGTTGAACTCCTCGGGGTATTCCATCTGCGCCCAGTGGCCGCAGTTGTTGATGAGGTACAGACGGGAGGATGGAATCATCGCAACCGCAGCGCGTTCTCGAAGTGGACGGCGCGGTCGTTCCGCCCGTGCACGATCAGCGTGGGCACGGTGAGCTCGGCCAGCAGCGGCGGCAGGGCCTGGAACAGCTGCGGCGGGCCATTGAGATCCCCGCTGGACAGCGAGAGCCTCATGTTCTCCAGGTGGTCGGGGCGGGCGAGCGCGGCCTCCGACCGAGCGCAGGCGAGGTCGGCGTCCTCGGCGAGCGCCGGGTCGTGCGCGAGCGCCCCGACCATCGCCTGGAAGTTCGCCGGCGACGGGTCGAAATAGGCGCGCACCAAGGGGAGGATTCCCTCCGTCTTGTCGTTGGGCGGGCCGAGCACATTGAGGCCCGGGGCGGGGGCGCCCATCGGGATCAGGTGGCTGACGCGCTCGGGATGGTGCGCCGTGAACCGGAGCGCCGTCCTTCCGCCCAGCGAATTGCCGACGATGGCGACGTGGTCCAGTTCGAGCGCGTCCAGTGCCAGTTCCAGCGCCTCCACGTGGTCGCGGTCGCCCGGCACGGCGGTGTCGCTCTTGCCCCAGCCGGGCATGTCGATGGCGAACACACGGTAGTGGCGTGCCAGGGAGGCGATGCTGCGGGAGTAGTTGCTCCAGCCGCCGGCGCCGGCTCCCCCGCCGTGCAGCAGGATCAGGGGGTGACCGTCACCGGCCTCGTTGTAGTGCAGCTTCCACTTGGCCGTCTGGACGTACTTGCTGGTCGCCGATTCGGTCAGAACCTCGGTTGTGGGCATGGCTTTCCTCTCGCCTCGGGCGGCGGTTCAGGCGTCGGCCGGGATGTACTTGTGGCCCCAGGTGCTGATCTCGTCGTGGTGGGCGACCTGCCACGTGTCGTCGTCGACCAGCAGGCCGTTGCAGCCGTACTCGATCTGGAAACCCGACGGCGTGGTCACGTAGAACGAGGTCATGTGGTCGTTCGTGTGCTCGCCCAGCGTGACGATGATGTGGTCGGGATCGTCGTTGATCATGCTCATGACGCGGCCGACGGTGGAGAGGTCGGCCACTTCGAGCATGAGGTGATCCATCCCCGGGGTGGGGCCGATACCGCGGCCGAAGCCGATGGAGTGATGCCGTGGGTTGCAGTGCAGGAAGTAGCCGTCCCCGTCCACTCCGAGCTCGGCCATCGAAATCGTGTCGGTCAGTCTGAAGTCCAGCTCACGCTGGTAGAACTCGGCCGCCTCGCGCGCGTCCCCCGAACTGTTCATGAAGGCGTGCCCGACCCCCAGATCACCGGTGACGAAACGGGAGCCCAGCGGGGAGGTGAACGGGGTGTCGGCGCGCGGCAGGCCATGGACGGCCTCGATCGTGTTGCCTTCGGGGTCGGAGAAGACCCGCAGTCCCTCGACGCCCCGGCGAGCTCGCAGTTCCTCGTCCTCACGGACCGGAACGCCACGGGACGCGAGGTGGGTCTCCAATTCGGCGAGCGCGGCCGCGTCCGGACGGTGAAGCCCAGTGCCACCAAGGACGCGGGGCCCGCGGGCTCGCCCTCCTCGATGAGGATGCGGTACGCGTACTCGTCGAGTCGCAGGCGCAGTTCGCCGGCGGCGGCCGGCACGGGCTGTGCGCCGATGGTCTTGGTGGCGAAGCGGGTCCACTCGTCGAGTGAACCGCGGACCACGACATAGCCCAGCGATGTGAGGCGGCTCATGTGGTTTCTCCTCAGGTTGTCGGGGATGGTCAGTGAGCTGCGGTGGCGAAGGTCTTTTCCGACGGCCCGGCCGTCCTGGGGGGGGCGGGAATGACGAGCGTGCGGGCGACGGCGTCGAGAAGGGCGTCCGGGTCGGGGCGCCGACTGAGCTGGTGACGTTGACGCTAGGGCGGGAGACCGCGCCGACGAAGCGCGTGTTCCGGGAACCGGCACGTTCCGCCGCGAGCCGGGCCCCGGCCTACTCTCTCCCCGTCACCTCAACGACCACGCAGAGGGCCCTTCCATGCACCGGACCGGCTGGATCGACGTCCGCACTTCGCACTCCCCGGCGGCACCACAGCCTGGGACCCCCTGACCGCGCTGGACCACATGGTCCGGCTGGGCATCGACATGCAGTTGCTGTCCGACGTCACGGTCGCCGCTCCCGCCGACGTCCGCGCCTCCAACGAGTACGGCGCGTCGGTCGTCCGGCGGTATCCGCACCGCTTCGGTCTTCTCGCGGCTCTTCCGCTGTCCGATGTGGACGCGGCACTGGCGGAGATCGAGTACGCGCACGTGCACCTGGACGCCGACGGGTTCGCGCTGTGCGCCACCTACGACGGCGAATTCCTCGGCGCCGAATGGTTCCGCCCGGTATGGCGGGCGCTCGACGCGATCGGGGCCGGAGTCTTCATCCATCCCTCGCCGTTCAGGGCAGCGGCTCTTGACCTGCCGCGCCCCTTCTTCGAGGTCACCTTCGACACCGCGCGGACCGTGGTGGACATGGTGTGGCGCGGCGTCACACGGTCCGCTCCCCGCGTCCGCGTCGTCCTCGCGCACGCGGGCGGCGCCCTGCCCGCGCTCGCCGGGCGGATCGCGCTGCTGTCCGACGCCGACTGGGTACCCCACGAAGGAGTCACCCCCGAGACGGTGCGCGAAGCCCTCGCCGCCCTCTACTACGACACCGCGATGGCGGGCACGCCGAACGGGCTCGAGCAGTATCGTCGGGGCGCGACGGGCTCGCCGCCGCGGCGGCCGTCGCGAGTACGCGGCCCACCGTCTCGGCGATACCCGCGGCGGCCGGCGCCGCGGGTGCATCCGTGCCGTCGGCCAGCTCGCCGCGGACCGTGGAGTCGTCCTGGGCTGTCGTCATGTGCTGTCCTTGTCGGCCGTCCGCCAGCCCAGGGTCTGGCCCGGGGCGGGCGCGGGGGGCATGGGTCCTCCGAAGTCGTAGATGAAGCAGGGGTGGATGTCGCCGGATCCCGTGCCTGTGCGGGCTCCGACCTCTTTTCTGAATCGTCCGATACAGTTTGCGGGCATGAAAAAGTCAGCCGAGGGCGGCCAGCGCGACCTCCACGAGGGGTTCGAGGGCGTGGGCATCCGGGGTGATCTTCGAGGAGACCAGCAGTCCGTTGAGGAACGTGACGAGGTAAGCGGCCAGCGTGTGCGGGTCGTGCTGTGCCGCGATCTCGCCCCGCTCCGCCGCGACCCGCAGCACCTCGGCGAGCGCGTCCCGACTGGCGTCCTGCATGTCCCGCACGGTGCGCCGGATCGCCGCACTCTTGGGCAGACGCTCGCAGGCGGCGTTGACTGCCAGGCAGCCCCGGCCGTCGTCTTCCACGGCGATCCGGACCCGCTCGACCAGCATCGTACGGATCGCGGAACGGGCGTCCGCCCCCTCCTCCAGGCTGCGCAGGGCGGCCGCCGCGAGGGTGGTGCGGTAGTGCTCCAGCGCCGCTCGGTACAGGCCCTCCTTGTCGCCGAACGCGGCATACAAGGATCCCTGCCCGATCCCCAGGTGCTGGGTCAGGTCGCGTACTGAAGTGGCCTCGTAGCCACGCATCCAGAACAGTTCCATGGCGCGGCTCACCGCCGCCTCCGTATCGAACTCCCGGGTCCTCGCCATGGCTCCACGGTAACCTATCTGGATCAGTTGCTCAAGAAAGGGTTGTGGTCTGACGGTGCGCTGACTCACAGGTGTTCCACAGGACCACGGCGTTGAGGACGAGCCCCGGACTGGCCAACTGATCCTCCTGGCCCTCGCGGTACGCCTGGCGGATCGCGAGGGCGATGCGATGGCGGGCTCCTGGGCGGTGAGCTGCCGGTTCAGAAGCTGTGTCAGAGCCGGTGATCTGTAACGTCCGGTGACTGGTGCCTGATACAGAGAAGATCGGGACAGCCCCCGAACAAGCCGGTGCTTGGCGGAGTAGTCGGCTCGGACGTCACGCAGAGGGTGACGGCGCCTGTCGCGCGGTTCCCGGCGCGATCAGGTAATCAGGAACGGTGAACAAGGACGCGACCGACCCCTTCGTGCATGTCCGGGGCGCCAGTGAGAACAACCTGCGGAACATCGACGTCGACGTTCCGCGGGACGCGATGGTCGCCTTCACCGGCGTCTCCGGTTCGGGCAAGTCCTCGCTCGCGTTCGGCACGCTCTACGCGGAGGCCCAGCGGCGCTACTTCGAGTCCGTGGCACCGTACGCCCGAAGGCTGTTGCAACAGGTCGGCGCACCGCATGTGCAGGAAATCACCGGACTGCCACCCGCCGTGGCCCTGCAGCAGCGACGCGGGTCGCCCAGCTCGCGCTCGACGGTCGGCACCATCACCACGCTGTCCAATCTGCTGCGCATGCTGTACTCCCGCGCCGGCACCTATCCGCCCGGGGCCGCACGGCTGGAAGCCGAGTCGTTCTCACCCAACACCGCGGCCGGCGCCTGCCCGGAGTGCCACGGACTGGGCGTCGTGCACGACGTCGCCGAGGACCTGCTCGTCCCGGACCCCTCGCTGAGCATCCGTGAGGGGGCGATCGCCGCCTGGCCGGGCGCCTGGCAGGGCGCCAACCTGCGCAGTGTCGTGAGCGGCCTGGGGATCGACATCGACCGACCGTGGCGCAGGCTCAGGAAGAAGGACCGGAACTGGCTGCTGTACACGGACGAGCAGCCCTCCGTGTACATCGAGCCCGAGGAGGACCGCGTCGATTACGGCTACCAGGGCAAGTTCTGGAGTGCCCGCAAGCACGTCATGCACGTCCTCGCCGACTCCAAGAGCGAGAAGATGCGCGAACGGGCGCTCCGATTCGTCAGGAGTGTGCCCTGCCCCGCGTGTCACGGCAGCGGACTGCGGCCCGAGGCGCTCGCCGTGACCTTCGCCGGACGTTCCATCGCCGAGATCAACGCGATGCCGCTCACCGAGGTCGTGGCGCTACTGCGGCCGGTCGCGGAGCGGTCCGAGGCCGACGCCACCACGTCGACCGCCCGATCCGGGGAGACGACCGAGGTCGCGGTCCGGATCTGCGGCGATCTGGTCGCGCGGGTCGACGTACTGCTCGACCTGGGCCTCGGATATCTCAGCCTCGGGCGCCGCTCGACGACCCTGTCACCCGGCGAGGCGCAACGCCTGCGGATCGCCACCCAGCTGCGCTCGGGGCTGTTCGGCGTCGTCTACGTCCTCGACGAGCCCTCCGCGGGCCTGCACCCGGCTGACGCGGAACCGCTGCTGGACGTGCTGGACCGCCTCAAAGCGGCGGGCAACTCTCTGTTCGTCGTGGAGCACGACATGGACGTCGTACGGCGGGCGGACTGGGTGGTCGACATCGGCCCCGGGGCGGGCGAGGGCGGCGGACGCGTGCTGTACAGCGGCCCGGTCGCTGGTCTTGAGCAAGTCGGGGAGTCAGCCACTAGCCGGTACTTGTTCGGGCGCGCCCAACCGGTCGATCACCGCCGGCGCACACCGCACGGCTGGCTGCACCTGCGCGGCGCCTCCCGCCACAATCTGCGCGACGTGTCCGTCGACGTACCGCTCTGCGTACTGACGGCGGTGACGGGTGTGTCCGGTTCCGGAAAGTCGACGCTGGTGACACAGGTACTCGCCGAGGTCGTCCGCGGCCACCTCGGACTCGTACCCGAGGAGCCCGACGAGGCGCGGCTGGAGGTAGACGTCCAGGACGCGTCGGGGATCGAGTCGTTCGACCGGCTGGTCCGAGTCGACCAGCGGCCCATCGGCCGAACTCCCCGGTCCAACCTGGCCACGTACACGGGAATGTTCGACGCGGTGCGCAAGCTGTACGCGGCGACGGACGAGGCCAGGGCGCGCGGCTACTCGGCCGGGCGGTTCTCCTTCAACGTGCCCGAAGGACGGTGCGAAACCTGCCAGGGCGAAGGATTCGTCGCCGTGGAACTGCTGTTCCTGCCCGGCACCTACGCGCCGTGCCCGACCTGCCAGGGCGCCCGGTACAACGCCGAAACGCTGGAAGTCACCTACCGCGGCAAGAACATCGCTGAAGTACTGGCGCTGTCCGTCGACGCCGCCGCCAAGTTCCTGTCCGCCGTCTCGGCCGCCTCCCGCAGTCTGGAGACGTTGCGCGAGGTAGGACTGGGGTACCTGCGGCTGGGCCAGCCCGCGACGGAACTCAGCGGTGGTGAGGCGCAGCGCATCAAACTGGCCACCGAACTGCAGCGAGCCCGCCGCGGGCACGCGCTCTACCTGCTCGACGAGCCGACGGCGGGGCTGCACCCCTCGGACATCGCGCTGCTGCTGCGACAGCTGCACCGGCTCGTCGACGCCGGCAACACGGTCGTCCTCGTCGAACACGACCTGGACACCATCGCCACCGCCGACTGGGTCATCGACCTCGGGCCGGGCGGCGGTGACGCGGGCGGACAGGTGGTCGCGGCGGGCCCGCCCGCCAAGGTGGCGAGGGCCCGCCGCAGCGCCACCGCGCCCTACCTCGCGGCCCGGCTCGCGCGCTCCTGACGACGGCGCGAGGGGCTGAGCACCGGTCAGACGGGTTCGGCTTACCGCAAGTGCGGCAAGACCGGGAAGGTCTGGCCCGTCGTGCCGGGTGGTCAGCCACCTCAGCTGGTGATGGTGGCCGCCTGCCACTCACCGTGGTGTCGCTGGCCCAGTTGCCCGGCCAGCCGGCGACAACGGCGCCGCCCGACCTCGGTGCCTTCCCCTCACGGGGTGAGGTGTACGTCTCTCCAGCCCTGGGCGAGCTGCTGCGGAAGCTTCCCGCCGACCGGCTGGCCGGACGCTTCCCGAGGGTGCCGTCTTACGGCACGAGCGGCACGATCGGCACGACCTGGCTCGCCTCGCCGGACGACCTGGTAACCGTGGTGGGACGGGGCACCGACCACCAAGGGTCGGCGCTGCTGGGCGCCGTGCAGCTGGCGATGCCCGTGGTCGTGCCGGCCTCGGCGGCCGGGCGGCTGGGCGCGGCCCGACGCGAGCAGCGGCTCGCCGCCCTGCGGCTTGCCGGGGCCGACACCGCGGCAGATCATCGCGATGACCGCGGTCGAGGCGGCGGTGGTCGGTGCGGCTGGCGCGCTGGCGGGCTGGGGGGGCGCGATCGCCTACGCCGCACTGCTGCCGGCCCTCGCGCGGATTCCGTACGGCATCGGCACCTGGTACATCGGTGAGCTGTGTGTCGGGCTGCCCTGGACCGCGGCGGTCACCGCACTCATCCAACCCGCGGCGCATCCGCCTCATCCGCTTGGCGCTCTTCACGGCAGTGCTGGTCTACCTCTGGCAGTCCACGAACCGCGGCCAGCTGAAGACGAAACAGATCCTCGCCATGGTGGTGCTCTCCTACGGTGCGTTCTGGCTGCTCGGCCCGTGGATCGTGGACCGGCTGGGCCGACTCGTGAGCCGCTTCGCCCGCCGCCCGGCGACCCTGCGCTCGCCGCCCGCAGGCTCAGCGACGACCCACGCGCCTCCTGGCACACCGTCAGTGGGCTAGTGCTGGCCGGCTTCTTCTCCGTCAGCCTGGTTGGCTCCGACGTCCCCCAGTACAAGGACCAGGTCGAAGGCCAGGACCCGTGAAACGGTGCTCCCACTCGTTGTCCTCGCCGGTGGCACCACCGCGATGGGCGTCTACCCCTGCGTGGTCCTCGGCGCGCCGGCGATGTTCGGCGCGATCGGCGCCAGCCGGCCGCTGCTGCGCAAAGTGACAGCCGAGCCGACGCAGACCGCAGACTGACCGCCACGGCCCGACCGGACGGACCACGGACGGCGGGCAAGCGGGCAGGCGAACCCGGCACCTCATCAGCGCGGCCGATGAGTTTTTGGCTCCCGGCCGGTCCAAGCTCATGACACCTAGGAAAGGACACCGCCATGTCGGAGCTTCTCGTCGACTTCATCACCTCCCTCGACGGCCACGCATCGGGAGAGGGATGGCCCGGGTTCTGGGGCCTCGAGGGTCCGGAGTACCTCGCATGGCTCGGCGAGCAGCCCGAGGCCACTTACCTGATGGGAGCGAACACCTACCGCCTGATGTCGGGCTTCGCCGCGGGCGAGGTCCCGAGTGGCCAAGACGAGTTCAGGCCCGAAGAAGAGGCGTCCGTCGACGAGCTTACGCAGGCGTCCAAGGTGGTGTTTTCGTCCTCACTTGAGGAGCCATTGACGTGGGCCAACTCCGCGCTGGTCCGCGACGACGCCGTCGAGGCGGTCCGCGCCATGAAGTCGAGTGGCTCTGGGCTCCTCAGCACGATCGGCAGCCTCAGCCTGTGCCGGTCCCTGCTACGAGCCGGACTCGTCGACCGCTTCCGGGTCGTGATGTTCCCGGTGATCACCGGGGCCACTGGCCAAGAACGCATCTACGACGGCTATCCGGACGTTGCCCTCGAGATGATCGAGCACCGTACTTTCGACGGCCGCATCCAGCTGGTCGAGTACAAGCCCCGCGTGCTCGAGCATCCGCCGCTCAGCGTCCCTGCGTGACGTCGCCCCGTCCACCGGTCTGGACGGCCGCCAGGCCGGTGCCGGCGGGCGCGGCC
>NZ_JBSHKH010000151.1:0-18243 GCF_053643595.1 Streptomyces sp. NPDC055506
CACGGCGTTCCAGTCCGGGGACAGGCCACTCGTGTGGAGTCGTCCGACGGCACGCAGCAGGGAGTCCGTCGCACCGCCTCGACTGCGGGCGGTGGCGATGTGCACGGCACATCTGCCTCGCCCGGAAATCGCGCTGCCCCTTTCCTGATCGCCTCGAAAGGCCATGGGCCGTGCGCATCAACCACAACCCGCTCGCCGTCGTCCGCAACCTCGGCATCCTCGCCCACGTCGACGCCGGCAAGACCACCGTCACCGAACGGATCCTGTTCGCCACCGGAACCACGCACAAGCGTGGCGAGGTCCACGACGGCACGACCGTCACGGACTTCGACCCGCAGGAGCGCGACCGGGGCATCACCATCTTCGCCGCGGCGGTGAGCTGCGCCTGGGACGGTCACCGGATCAACCTGATCGACACCCCGGGGCACGTCGACTTCGCCGACGAGGTGGAGCGTGCGCTGCGGGTGCTCGACGGCGCGGTGGCCGTGTTCGACGCGGTGGCCGGGGTGGAGCCGCAGAGCGAGTCGGTGTGGCGGCAGGCCGACCGGCACGGCGTACCGAGGATCGCGTTCGTCAACAAGATGGACCGCGCCGGTGCCGACCTCGACGCGGCCGTGGCGTCGATCCGGGAGCGGCTGCACCCGGCCCCGCTGGTCGTGCAGGTGCCGATCGGTACGGAGGACACCTTCACCGGTGTCGTCGACCTCGTACGCCTGCGCGCGCTGCTGTGGAGCGACGGTGACACCTGTGAGGAGACACCGGTGCCGGACGGCCTCCGGGACGAAGTCCTGGCACGCCGCCGGGCGCTGGAGGAAGCCGTGGCGGAACTCCATCCGGGCGCGCTGGAGGAGTTCTGCGCCACGGGCACGCTGGGCGAGCGGACCCTCTCCGCGGCGCTGCGGGACCTGACCCGGGACGGCGACGGTGTGGTCGTGCTGTGCGGCTCGGCGTACCGCAACCGCGGTGTCGAACCGCTGCTCGACGCGGTCGTGGCCTATCTGCCGTCGCCGCTGGACGTGCCGCCGGTCCGTGGCACCGACGACGGCGAGGAACAGGAGCGGCCCGCCGACCCGGCGGCGCCGCCTGCGGCCCTCGCCTTCAAGGTGCACGCCACCCCGACGGGACGGCTGACCTACCTGCGGATCTACTCGGGAACGATCGAGAAGGGAGACACCCTGTGGGACGCGAGCGCGCGGCGCACCGAGCGGATCGGCCGGATCCTGCGCGTCCAGGCCGACCGGCACGCACCGCTGGACCGGGCGGTCGCCGGCGACATCGTCGCGGTCGTCGGGCTGAAGTCCGCCCGCGCCGGCTCGACCCTGTGCGCGCCGGACGCCCCGCTCGTCCTGGAGCCTCCGGGCGTGCCCGAGCCGGTGGTCTCGGTCGCGGTCGAGTCTCGCAGGACCGGCGACACCGACCGGCTGGCGTCGGGGCTCGCGCGGCTGACCGAGGAGGATCCCTCGCTGGTCGTGCGGACCGACCCGGAGACCGGCCAGACGGTGCTCTCCGGCATGGGTGAACTGCACCTGGAGGTGGCGGTGGAGAAGCTCCGGCGCGAGCTCGGAGTGGACGTCAACATCGGGCGCCCCAGGGTCAGTTATCGCGAGACGGTCGGCCGGGGCGTGTCCGGACTGGTGTTCCGGCATGTCAAACAGGACGGCGGGGCAGGGCAGTTCGCCCATGTCGTCCTCGACGTCGAGCCGTACGACGGTGGCTTCGCCTTCCGCTCGGCCGTCGTCGGCGGGCGCGTGCCGCAGGAGTACGTCCGGGCCGTCGAGGCAGGCTGCCGCGACGCCCTCGCCGAAGGGCCGCTCGGCGGTCACCCGGTGACCGGGCTGCGCGTCACGCTCACCGACGGGGCGACCCATGTGAAGGACTCCTCGGACACGGCGTTCCGCACGGCCGGCCGGCTCGGCCTCCGCGAGGCCCTGCGCGCCTGCGCGATGGTCCTGCTGGAGCCGGTCGTCGAGGTCACGGTCACCGTGCCCGAGGACGCGGTGGGCGGTGTGCTCGGCGACCTCGCCGCCCGGCGCGGACGGGTGAGCGGCTCGGTCACCCGGGCGAGCGCGGCGGTCGTCACCGCCACGGTGCCGCTGGCCGAACTGTTCGGCTACGCGACCCGGTTGCGCAGCCGCACCCAGGGCCGAGGCACCTTCACGGCCCGGCCTACGGGTTACGCCCCGGCGCCCGCGGCGACCGTGGTGCGCTAGGAGCGTGGTCGGTCCCTTCCCTTCGCGCGACGGGAAGGGGCCGGTCCTCCACCTTCGTCAGCAGACCCTCCCGCGCGAGGTCCCGGAGGATCTGGCGGATGTGGCCTCAGGCCTGGTCGGCGATCGCGACGGAGTGCGCTCGCCCGGTGTGGTTGGCGATGCATGCCGGAGCGCCGGCGTAGTCGACCTGCGGCCTCGGCCATCTCGTCCCAGCCGGCGCCATGAGTCACCTACGTACCGGCCACCCGCTGGATGCTGCCGCCGCACGGCACCGGCCCGGTGAGGTCGGGATCGCCGAACTCCGCGCGCAGGGCCTGGAAGGCGGTCACCTTGTCCGCACCGAAGCGCCGCACGTGGGTGGCGTATTCGTCGGGGGAGAGGAACACCGACGGCCTGGACTTGGTGTGGAACTTGTCCGCGTACATCACCAGCTTTTCCTCCTCCGTGACTGCCAGGTAGTCGGCGGGAGGGAGGGGCAGGCCCTGGCTCACGATGTCGTGCCGCGTGAGGCCCACACCGGTGTGGTGGGAGCAGAAGCGGCGGAGGATATCGGGGAAGCCCTCCGCTTCGAGGATCTCGTGGCCGAGCAGTCCGTGCCGGATGTAGTTCGCGTGGTCCAGCCGTCCGTCGTCCCCGTAGAGGCGGTAGACGCCGATGTCGTGGAGGAGGCAGCCGGCGCGGACCAGCTCGGCGTCGAGGTGGGCGAGATGGGGCGCGACCAGGAGCTGCTCGGCGATGGCCCAGACGATCTCGCAGTGCGTGTGGACGAGCGCGAACGCCTCGGGGGTGGGCGCGTGCCGCTCGTGCAGCGCACGGATCTCTTCGGGATCCGGAATCCTCATCGAGAGAGCGTAACAACCGTTCATCCGGCTGAGCCGAGCAGTTCCCGCAACGCCCTTCTTCACGCGATCGGATGGTGCTTCGGGGAGTGGGCACCTGCCCGGTCCGCGGGCCGTTCGAGCTGGTGACGGGACTTGTTGTCCATTCTCAGCACGGTAACGGGAGCACACCATGGGACTGACCTTCCGCCGCAACCCGGACGGCACGACGACCGGGCGCAACGAGGCGAACGGCTTCACCGTGACGCATGCCGAAGAAGAAGAGGTGAAGCGGCAGCTGTACGAGGACGCCGGGTGGGAGTACACGCCCCCTCCGCCTCCGGTCCCGCCCGGGTTCCATCGGTTCTCCTTGGTGCACGACGAGTTCCGGGCCTCCGGGTTCGGCGACGAAAGGTATGCGGGGCTGCGGGCGCGTCCACCGGAGGGGTGCGTGCCGGTCGACTGGGGGTGCTTCGCCCTGGAGTGCGAGCGGCCGGGGAAGACGCTCATGGACGCGGTCGCCGCCACCGTCGCGGAGGTCCGCCGAGAGCACGGGCTGGTGATGAACAGCCTGGGTGTCGAGAAGCCCCAGGAATGGTTCGACGCGGACGACAAGAACGGACACGCGGCGCAGATCGTGGCGCACTTGGTGCTGATGGCCGCCGACCGCGCCCGACTGCTCGGGTACGGGCGCAAGGACGTGGTCCGGCTACTCGACGCCACGGGGATCGAGTAGCCGGTGGTGTGAGTCAGCGCAGGGCGGCCGGCCCGGGGACGAAGTCCGGATCCACCTGGGCCGCCAAGTCCTCGCCCGTGCGGCCGTCCGCCCAAGCACGGGCGTTGCGCAGGTGGAACTCGACGGCGTGCCGGTGGAGCCGGTCCCAGTCACGGGGGTGGGAGTCGACCGCCTCGCGGAGGATGTCGAGGGCGTGGCGGTTGTGCGGCTCCAGGGATGCCAGGGGGTCCGGGCCGGCCTCGGCGCGGCCCTGTTCGGCCGCGCGGACCCAGGGGGAGTGGATCAGGTGCGTCAGAAGGTCGTCCCCCACCTCTTCCTTGAGGAAGAGCAGGTCGTCCTCGCAGGTCACCTTGTTGCCGACCACGGCGACCCGGATGCCGAACTCGCGGGCGTGGTCGCGGTACTGGCGGTAGACGGAGACGCCCTTGCGGGTGGGCTCCGCCACCAGGAAGGTGATGTCGAAGCGGGTGAACAGGCCGGAGGCGAAGGCGTCCGCGCCCGCCGTCATGTCGACCACGACGTATTCACCGGGCCCGTCCAGCAGGTGGCCGAGGTACAGCTCGACCGCGCCGAGCTTGGAGTGGTAGCAGGCCACGCCCAGGTCGGACTCGTCGAACTCGCCCGTGACCATCAGGGGTACGCCGCCCGCGCGGCCGACGTGCCGGGCGTGCAGTTCGTCGTCGCCGAGCGGACGCAGCAGTCGGGAGCCGCGGCCCGGGGGAGTGGTCTTGATCATCGCCTCGCGGGAGGGAATGCGGGGGTTCGTACCGCGCAGGCAGTCCTTGATCGAGGACAGGTGGGCGCCCAGGGGCGGGGCGGACTGCTCCTGTCCGCCGAGCGCCTCGGCCAGGTGCTGGTTGATGTCGCCGTCGATGGCGAGGACCTGGGCGCCGGAGCGCGCCAAGTGGCGGGAGAAGAGTGCCGACAGCGTGGTCTTGCCGCTGCCGCCCTTGCCGACGAACGCGATCCTCACGGTCGCTCCACCTTTTTGAAAATGGATGTCATGTGGATAGGTTTAGGGAGTGATCGTCACCACTGTCAAATCCCTTGGGCCGTTCGAGATCGCTTGATGCATATGCTGTGCAAGTGCGTGTTCAGAGCATCAACAGCCCCTTCCGGTTCCTCGCCGCCCTCGTCCTCGTCCCGAGCCTGGCCGGGTGCTTCGCCTCCCCGGGAGGGGAGTCGTCGTCGAACGGCGGGCAGTCCGGCTCCCGGCTGCGGGTCGCCCTCGCCTTCCCGCCCGCCGAGAACTTCTCGCCGTACGGAGCCGACGCCACGCTCCTCAGCCGGCTCGGCGTCACCGAGGGCCTGACCGCCCTGGACGCCAACGGTGCCGCGTCCCCCGCGCTCGCCGAGTCCTGGCGCCGGGAGAACGACCGCACTTGGCGGTTCACCCTGCGCGAGGCGACCTTCCAGGACGGCGCGGAGGTCACCCCGGCTGCCGTGGCCGAGGCACTCACCCGCGCCACGGAGGCGAAGCCCGCGCCCGCCGCCCTCGCCGGAGTCACGCTCGACGCGAAGGCCGACGGCGACCGCGGCATACGCGTCACCACTGCCGCGGCCGACCCCGTCCTGCCCATGCGTCTGTCCAGCCCGAGCCTCGCGATCCTCTCCCCGAAGGCCTACCGCGAGAAGGGCAACCCCGACCCGGTCGGAACCGCCACCGGGCCCTTCGAGATCACCAAGGTAAACGGCGGCGGCTCCGCGACCCTCGCCCGCTTCGACGACTACTGGGGAGGCCGCGCCCAGGCCTCCGGCATCGACGCGCGCTTCGTCAAGGACGGCACCGCACGCGCCAACGCGGTCCGCACCGGCGACATCGACATAGCCGAGGCCATCCCCGTCTCCCAGGCCGCCACGCTCGACAAGGCGACCCTGAAGGAAGCCGGCACCACCCGCACCACCAGCCTGCAGCTCAACACCAGGACAGGCCCCTTCAAGGACCCGAAGCTGCGCGCCGCCGCCCGCACGGCGATCGACTCCTCCACCATCGTCAAGGGCGTCTTCGAGGGCTACGCCGACCCGGGCGCGGGCGTCTACGGTCCAGCCGTCACCTGGGCCGAGAGCAAGCGGGTGAAGCCGGCCGGACGCGCGGACGCCGCCGAGCCCGACGGCGAGCGGATCACCCTCGCCACCTACGACAACCGGCCCGAGCTGCCCGAGACCGCCCAGGTCGTGCAACAGCAGCTGGAGAAGGCCGGCTTCACGGTGAAGCTGGAGGTGCGCGAGTACTCACGGCTGGAGAGCGACGCCCTCGCCGGGAAGTTCGACGCGTTCATCGGCGCCCGCAACAGCCTCCTCGACACCGGCGACCCCGTCGGCGTCCTCGGCAGCGACTACACCTGCGACGGCGGCTACAACCTGGCCCGGCTGTGCGACAAGAACGTCGACCGGGCCGTCGCCAAGGCCGACGGGACCGACGGCACCGGCGAGCGGCAGGACGCGGCCATGGCCGCCGAGGCCGCGATCCTCGGTACGGACGCCGTCGTGCCGCTGGCCCACCAGCAGATCATCGCCGGCGTCTCCACCAAGGTCCGGGGCGTCGTCCTCGACCCCTACGAGCGGACCCTGGTGGGCACCGGGACGCGCCGCTGAGGCACCTTCACGCGGGCAGCTGGGTGTCGGCCACGCAGCTGATCTCGACCAACTGCCCGGGGAAGGTCAACTCGGGGACACCGAGGGCCGTGCTGACCGGGCGGTGGTCGCCGAAATACGCCCGGTTGGCCTTGGCCAGCACATCGGCGTGACGCACCAGGTCCACCGCGTACAGCGTCTGGGAGACGACCTGGTTGCGCGTGACGCCGTAGTGGGCCAGGACCTTGTCGATGTTGACGTGGGTCTTCTCGAGCTGGGTGGCCCAGTCGTCCTCGGGGCGGAAGCCGCCCGCCTCGTCCCACGCGAGCTGCCCGGAGACATGGATCAGGTCGCCGGACCTGATCGCCTGCGCGTAGCCGAAGTGGGTCTCGGCCGGAATGGCGTGGTCGTAGACATCGGGAGTCGTCACAGTTCCTGTCCTTCCGTCGAGCACGCGTCCACGTGCTCTCTTGCGGTTACTCGGGAACTGTAGGAGAGTGACCGCCGACCTGGAAGAACGCACTTTTCGGTGACTGGGGAACCAGATGGTGACCAAGCAGGAATTGAACGGACTGCCCGAGGACGCCGATCTGCGGCGGGCGGACTCGCTGGCGCGTGAGATCTTCTCGGACGTCGCCAACAAGTGGGCCTTGCTGATCATCGAGGCCCTCGGTGAACGCACCCTGCGCTTCAGCGAGTTGCGCGACGAGGTCGAGGGCGTCAGCCACAAGATGCTCACTCAGAACCTGCGGATGCTGGAGCGCAACGGCCTGGTCGACCGGAAGGTGCACCCCACCGTGCCGCCGAAGGTCGAGTACACGCTCACCGAGCCGGGCCGGGCCCTGCGGGCCACGGTCGACCTGCTCTGCGGCTGGACCCACCAGTACCTCGGTCACATCGAGACCGCGCGAGGGCGGTTCGAGGCCTGACCGGCCGGAGCGTCAGCTCGCGACCAGTTCCCGCACCTGCTGCCGGGGCGCCGTCTCCTCGACCCGCGAGGTCCGGTACAGCCACAGCACATCACGCCCGAACGACCACACCAGCAGGCCCAGGGCCAGGGCGGCGACCCCGAAGTTGCCCGCGTACGGCAGCAGATCGGCGCCCGCCACCAGCAGGAGCACGCCCTGGAGCGCCGCCACCGTCTTGCGGGCGGTGCTCGGCGGGAGGGCGGCGGTCAGCCAGGGCCAGACCCGCGCGGCGGCGACGAAGACGTACCGCATCCCGCCGATGAGCAGCACCCACGGGCCCTGCTCCATCGACACGTACACGCTCAGCACCAGGATCAGGAACGCGTCGACCTCCATGTCGAAGCGCGCGCCCAGCGCCGTGGAGGTGCCGGTGCGGCGGGCCACCTTGCCGTCGACGCCGTCGAGGATCAGGGCGATGGCCGTCAGGCCGACGAACAGCGACACGGGCGGCGAGCTCTGGAAGGAGTCCGCGACCAGGGCGGTGACCCCGCCGACGAGGGTGGCACGGCCGAGGGTGACCCGGTTGGCCGCGCCGAAGGAGCGCAGCCGGGAGCGGTGCAGGGCCCGGGAGAGCACCGCCCAGGTGGCGAGGGCGAACGCGAGGCCGGTCAGCCAGCCCGCCGGGCCCATCCCGATCGCCGTACCGATCAGGGCGAGCAGCAGGATCTGCACTCCCGCCCCCAGGGCGGTCTCCTGCTGTACGAGCCTCGCGTCGTAAGTGTTGTTCAGGGCCACCGAACACCCTCCGGCCGTGTGACAGAGTCGATCAACGCCGCTACCTTGTGCGCGGCCTGTGCACCCCTCGGTACGCAAGCAGCTTCCCGATCGTTCAGGAGGACTTCGATGAAGCACACCGCACGGGCGTTCTGGATCGACTCGCCTGGGCGAGGCGCCATCCGGGACGTCACCCTGCCGGAACCCGGCGAGGACGAGGTGCTGGTCCGCGCGCTGTACTCCGGAGTGAGCCGCGGCACGGAGACGCTCGTCTTCCGCGGCGGCGTGCCGGTCAGCCAGCACACCGCGATGCGGGCACCGTTCCAGGAGGGCGACTTCCCGGGCCCCGTGAAGTACGGCTACCTCAACGTCGGCGTGGTGGAGGAAGGGCCCGAGGAACTCGCCGGCCGTACGGTGTTCTGCCTCTACCCCCATCAGAGCCGCTACGTCGTCCCGGCCCGCGCCGTCACGCCCGTACCGGACACCGTGACGGCCGAACGGGCCGTGCTCGCCGGGACCGTGGAGACCGCCGTCAACGCCCTGTGGGACGCCGCGCCCCTGGTCGGCGACCGGATCGCCGTCGTCGGCGGCGGCATGGTCGGCTGCTCCGTGGCCGCCCTGCTCGCCCGGTTCCCCGGCGCCCGGGTCCAGCTGGTCGACGCCGACCCGTCCCGTGCCGCCATCGCGAAGGCCCTGGGCGTCGGCTTCGCCACCCCCGCGGACGCCGAGGGCGACTGCGACCTGGTCGTCCACGCCAGCGCCACCGAGCAGGGACTCACCAGGTCCCTGGAACTCCTCACCGCCGAGGGGACCGTGCTCGAACTGAGCTGGTACGGCGACCGGCGGATCAGCCTGCCGCTCGGCGAGGCCTTCCACTCCCGGCGGCTCGTCATCCGCTCCAGCCAGGTCGGCACCGTCTCCCCGGCCCGCCCGGGCCGCACCTACGCCGACCGGCTCGCCGTCGCCCTCGACCTGCTCGCCGACCCGGCGCTCGACGCCCTCGTCACCGGCGAATCCGCCTTCGAGGAGCTGCCCGACGTGCTGCCGAGGCTCGTCTCCGGAGAGATCTCCGCCCTGTGCCACCGCGTCCGCTACGACGAGAGCGATTGACGCATCGGCTGACGATTCGTTCCATCCGGTACGACATCGGTACGACAAGAGCGCCTGACCTGAGAAAAGACGTAGCGGAGGCTGAACAGGGGAAGGCAAGGAGCCGTATTACCCGGCATCCCCGGCAGCCAACAGCGGGGGAGCAGACGCGCCGCACCTGGAGGGTCGTCCGTTGTTCAGCATCACCGTCCGCGATCACATCATGATCGCCCACAGCTTCCGTGGCGACGTCTTCGGACCGGCGCAGCGCCTGCACGGGGCCACGTTCCTCGTGGACGCCACGTTCCGGCGCGAACAGCTGGACGAGGACAACATCGTCGTCGACATCGGGCTGGCCACCCAGGAACTCGGAGCCGTTGTCAGCGAGCTGAACTACCGCAACCTCGACAACGAACCCGACTTCGCCGGGGTCAACACCTCCACGGAGTTCCTCGCCAAGGTCATCGCCGACCGCCTCGCCGAGCGCATCCACAAGGGCGCGCTGGGCGAGGGCGCCAAGGGCATCGCGGGCCTGTCCGTCACCCTGCACGAGTCGCACATCGCCTGGGCGAGTTACGAGCGTGCGCTGTGACCGACACGACCATCGAGCGGCCCGGGCAGACCGGACCGGCACGCCTGAACTATGTTCCGGTGCAGCACGCCGCCCTGAAGAACGCCGAGATCATCCCCATGTCCCTGCGCACCGTGCACTTCGTGCTCCCGGGCGGCATCGACGACCCGGCGGCCCCCAGCGGCGGCAACGCCTACGACCGGCGCGTCTGCCTGGACCTGCCCGGCTTCGGCTGGCAGGTGACCAAGCACGCCGTCGCCGGTGACTGGCCCCGGCCCTCGGCCGAGGCCCGTACGGAACTGGCCCGCGCCCTGAGCGGACTGCCGGACGGTGCCGTCGTCCTGCTCGACGGCCTGGTGGCCTGCGGGGTCCCGGAGATCGTCGTGCCGGAGGCCGAACGGCTGCGCATGGTCGTCCTCGTCCATCTCCCGCTCGGCGACGAGACGGGGCTCGACCCGGTCGTGGCCGCCGAACTGGACGCCAAGGAGCGGGCGGTGCTGCGGGCCGTGCCGGCGGTCATCGCCACCAGTGACTGGGCGGTCCGCCGCCTGGTCTCCCACCACGGCCTTCCCCCGGAGCGCGTCCACGTCGCGGCCCCCGGTGCCGACATCGCGCCCCTCGCGCCCGGCACCGACGGTGTCTCGCGTCTGCTGTGCGTGGCCGCCGTGACCCCGCGCAAGGGCCAGCACCGGCTGGTGGAGGCGCTGGCCACGGTGACCGACCTGCGGTGGAGCTGCGTCTTCGTCGGCAGCCTCACCCAGGAGCCCGAGTACGTCGCCCATCTGCGGTCCCTCATCGCCGAGCACGGCCTCGAGGACCGGCTGGAGCTGGCGGGCCCGAAGTCCGGCGCCGCACTCGACGCCAGCTACGCCACCGCCGACCTGATGGTCCTCACCTCCTACGCCGAGACCTACGGCATGGCCGTCACCGAGGCACTGGCCCGGGGCATCCCTGTCATGGCCACGGACGTGGGCGGGCTCCCCGAGGCGGTCGGCCGCGCCCCCGACGGCGGCGTGCCCGGCATTCTCGTCCCGCCGGAGAATCCCGCCGCCATCGCCGCCGAACTGCGCGGCTGGTTCGGCGAGGCGGACGTACGGCGTCGCCTCAAGGCCGCCGCCCGCAGTCGCCGCGCCTCCCTCGACGGCTGGGCGACGACCGCACAGAGCCTGGCGGCGGTACTGCGCCGGCTTCCGACCGAACCCCGGAGGGCCGCATGACGAACCCGGCGACGACCCAGCAGAGCGGGGCGATTCCGACGCAGCCCGGACCCAGAGGAGATGCCGAGTCGATGGAAACCGCCCAGCCGGCGGACGCCACGGCTGCGAAGCCGGGTGACACCGCGGCGGCACCGGGCGACGTGGTGATCGCGTGGGCGGGTGACGCCGTCATCCCGGGCGCCGGCCCCAGCGGCACACCCGGCTCCCGGCCCACCGTGAAGCTCCGCGATGCCGACCCCGGCGATCCGCCGCGCTACGCGCCCGAGTGGCTGGAGCTGCGGGAGCCCGCCGACGCCGACGCGCGGGCGTACGACCTGCTCGACCCGCTGCGCATCCGGCTCGCCAACCTGCCGGGGAAGTCGGGCGTCACCATCCACGACCTGGGCTGCGGCACCGGCTCGATGGGCCGCTGGCTCGCCCCCCGCCTGGACGGCGCCCAGCACTGGGTCCTGCACGACCGCGACCCCTACCTGCTGCACTTCGCCGCCGTCGCCTCCCCGCGCTCGGCCGCCGACGGCAGCCGGGTCTCGGTCGAGACCCGGCGCGGTGACGTCGCCCGCCTCACGCCGGACGCCCTGAAGGGCGCGAACCTGGTGACGGCGTCCGCGCTGCTGGACGTCCTCAC
This sequence comes from Streptomyces sp. NPDC055506, assembly GCF_053643595.1. Lineage (NCBI taxonomy): Bacteria > Bacillati > Actinomycetota > Actinomycetes > Kitasatosporales > Streptomycetaceae > Streptomyces > Streptomyces sp. NPDC055506. Next base: position 11,523 of record NZ_JBSHKH010000151.1, read on the forward strand.
CCGTGACGAGATCGACGCCCTCGCCGCCGCCTGCGCCGGAGCCGGCTGCCCCGCGCTGCTGACGCTGTCCGTCGCCGGGCGGGTCGAACTGACCCCGTCCCACCCGCTGGACACGGAGATCGCCCAGGCGTTCAACGAACACCAGCGCCGTGACGGCCTGCTCGGCCCGGACGCGGTCACGGCGGCGGCCGAGGCGTTCTCCGAACACGGCGCGACCGTACGGCTGCACCCGAGCCCCTGGCGGCTCGGCCCCGAGCAGGCCGCGCTCACCGAACAGTGGCTGCGCGGCTGGGTCGGCGCCGCCGTCGAGGAACGCCCCGACCTGCGCGACCGCGCCGACGCCTACCTGGCCGAACGCCTGGCCGCCTGCGCCGCCGGCCAGTTGCGCGTCATCGTCCACCACACCGACCTGCTGGCCCTGAGCCGTCCGGTGGGCGGAGCGTCATGAGCCCCCAGGCGACGGGGACGCGTCCGCGACCGAGGTCCCTCGAGAGCGACCGGCTGCCCCGGAGCGGCGACAGCGGGAGTCCGCTCGGGGAACCCGGTGCTGCGGCACCGGAGGCTTCCCGCCCCGCCGGTTCCCCGTCGCCGGGCCCGATCCGGGCCGCCCTGGCCCGGGTCGGCTCCCGCAAGGTCCGTACGCATCTCGGCACCCTCGCCGGAGTCGCCATCCTCGCTGTGCTGTTGTGGCGCCTCGGTACCGGTGTCTTCCTGGACGGGCTGAGCCGGATCGACGGCACGTCGTTGGTCCTGGCGCTCGGAATCGGGCTCGTCACCACGGTGTTCAGCGCCTGGCGGTGGGCGCTCGTGGCGCGGGGGCTCAGGATCCGGCTGCCGTTCGGACCGGCCGTCGCCGACTACTACCGCGCGCTGTTCCTCAACGCGGCGCTGCCCGGCGGCGTCCTCGGCGATGTGCACCGGGCGGTCCGGCACGGGCAGAGCGAGGGCGACCTGGGCCGGGGCGTGAAGGCGGTCGTGCTGGAACGGGCCGCCGGGCAGATCGCGCTGTTCGCCGTCGGCGCCGTGGTGCTGCTGACCATGCCGTCCCCGGTGCTGGACGAGGCCCGGCACATCGCCCCGCTCGCGGCCCTGGCCGCGGTGGGCGCCCTCGCCGTCGTCCTCGCCCTGCGCATGAACCGGGCGGCGCCCTCACGCCGGGGCCGGAAGCTGCGCGGCGTCCTCGCCGAAGCGCGCGAAGGGCTGCTGTCCCGCAGCAACGGGCCCGGAGTCATTGTCTCCTCCGTGGTCGTTCTGGCAGGTTACGTGGCCATGTTCGTACTCGCCGCCCGCGTCGCCGGGGCCGCCGCCTCCGTGGCCGTCCTGCTGCCGCTCGCGGTCCTCGCGCTGCTGGCGATGGGACTGCCGCTGAACGTCGGCGGCTGGGGGCCGAGGGAGGGCGTCACCGCCTGGGCGTTCGGCGCCGCGGGTCTGGGCGCCGGCCGGGGACTCGCCGTCGCGGTCGTCTACGGGGTGCTCAGCCTCGTGGCGAGCCTGCCCGGCCTGATCGTGCTCGTCGCCCGCTGGTACACGGGCCTGCGTGCCCGGTCCCGGACCGGGAATGACTACCCGTCAGCCCCGTCGCTCGTGGAGGCGGCCCCGTCGCCCGCGGAGGTCAGCATCGAGAAATACGCCCCGAAGGAATCCGCCAGGCTCGCCAGGAGTTCCTTCCCCTTTTCCGCCGAACCCAGCGAAGGACGGCCGATGACACCCGAATCGGTATAGCCGGACATGCCGAGGGTGAGCAGATGACGACGGTCGTCAGCGACGAAATCGGAGGTCTCATAACCGGGTCGGAGCATTTCGGGATGAGCGTGCAGAAGGATGGAGGTTTCTATTTCCCCCGCGTGCATGTCGGTGAGCAGCGAGGTGACCACACCCGCCCGCTGCCGCGCCTCCTCCCAGTCCTCCGGGGCCGGGAAGAGCGCCATCCGCTCGCCGCGGGCGGAGGATTCCTGAACCACGTTGCCCAGTACGTAGTTTCCGCCGTGCCCGTTGACCACCACCAGGGCCTCGACGCCGGACCGGCGGAGCGAAGCCGCAATGTCCCGTACCACCGCATGAAGGGTCACCGAGGAGATGCTGACGGTCCCCGGCCAGGCCGCGTGCTCGTGCGAGCACGAGATCGTCACCGGAGGAAGGAGGTGCACCGGGTACGCGCCGGCTATCTCCCGCGCGACGGCACAGGCGACGAGCGTGTCGGTCGCCAGCGGAAGAAACGCACCGTGCTGCTCGAAGCTCCCCACGGGAAGCACCGCGACCTGCCGTGAGACACCGGCGCCCCGCGTCCGTACGTCTTCCGTGGTGTCCGCCGGCACCAGATCACTCATAACGTCACGGCCTTTCGTCTCTGCTTAGGAACTCGAGAATCATGACAGAAAAAATTGGCGTACTCGGCAAGAAGTCACCGCAGCGGACCGGCGTGGAACGCGTCGTGAATGCGCCCTTGCCCACCGTGTACGGGAAATTCCAGGCCGTCGGCTACCTCGACCACGACCGCGGTGACGAACAGGTGGCGCTGGTCTACGGCGAGCTCGGCACGGACGACGTACTCATCCGGCTGCACTCGGAGTGCCTGACCGGCGACGCCTTCGGCTCCCAGCACTGCGAGTGCGGCGACCAGCTCGACGCCGCCCTGCGCGCGGTCGTCGCCGAGGGCGCCGGTGTCGTCGTCTACCTCAGAGGGCATGAAGGCCGTGGCATCGGCCTGCTCGCCAAGCTGCGCGCGATGGCCCTGCAGGCGGAGGGCCTGGACACCGTCGAGGCCAACCTCGCCCTGGGCCTGCCGGTCGACGCCCGCGACTACGGGGTGGCCGCCCGCATCCTGGAGGACCTGGGCGTGAAGTCCGTCCGCCTGATGTCCAACAACCCGCGCAAGCGCGAGGCCCTGGTGAGCCACGGCATCCAGGTCGCCGAGCAGGTGCCGCTGCTGATCCCGCCGTGCGAGAACAACATCACCTATCTGCGGACGAAGCGGGAGCGTCTCGACCACCACCTGCCCCATCTGGACGCGGTGGTCAGCTCCTCCTGAGGTGCCGGGTGCCCGCACGGGCGGGCTCCGGTTCTCCTCGGCGTGACCTGGGCGCATTCGTGCGCGACCCGGAGGCGGGCCGCGTACGCTTCGTGGACGTCAGCCCCTTGAGCGTCGGCCCTCAGCGGCCGACGCCTCACGCCGGAGGCCCACCTGGTATGACCGAGCTCCATCTGTGGCTGCGCCACGAGGCCCGAACGACCGAGCGACGCACACCGATCGTGCCCGACGACGCCCGGCGGCTCGTCGGGAACGGAGTGGAACTGACCGTGGAGGAGTCCCCGCAGCGGGTCTTCCCGATCGAGGAGTACGAGGCGGCCGGCTGCCGCGTCGCGCCCGCGGGCTCCTGGGTGACGGCGCCGCCCGACGCCGTCGTGCTCGGCCTGAAGGAACTGCCGGAAGATCCGGCGGAACTGACGCACCGGCACATCTTCTTCGGCCATGCCTACAAGGGCCAGCCGGGAGCGGCCGGCCTGCTGGGCCGGTTCACGGCCGGGGGCGGGACGCTGTTCGACCTGGAGTACCTGGTCGACGACACCGGGCGGCGCCTCGCCGCCTTCGGCTTCTGGGCCGGCTATCTGGGCGCCGCCCTGGCGGTGCTCCAGCACCGGGGCCGACTGCGGGCACCGCTGACGCCCACCACCAAGGAGGAGCTGGACGAGACCCTCAAGCCCGCCTCCGACGACGCCGAGTTCACCGGCCTGGTCATCGGCGCCCTGGGACGCAGCGGCCGCGGTGCCCGGATGGCGTTCGCCGCCGCCGGGGCCGACCCGACCTGCTGGGACCTCGCCGAGACCCGCGACCTGGACCGCCGCGCCCTGCTGGAGCACGACGTGATGGTGAACGCGGTGCTCGCCACCACCCCCGTCCCGCCCTTCCTCCGCGAGCGTGACCTCGACACCCCGGACCGCCGGCTGCGCACCCTGTGCGACGTGACCTGCGACGTCGGCTCCCCGCTCAACGTCCTCCCGGTGTACGACGACACCACCGACTGGGACGAGCCCGTACGCCGACTGCGCGACGACCCACCGCTCGACCTGATCGCCATCGACAACCTCCCCTCCCTGCTGCCGCTGGAGTCCAGCGCCGACTTCTCGGCCGCCCTGTGTCCCCAGCTGCTCGACTTCGGCGTCGCCGGGCCCTGGGGACGCTGCCTGGACCGGTTCCGTCAGGCCTGCCGTGAACACGGCCTCGAGAAGGGGGAGTTCGATGAGCACTGACTCGGTACCGGCGACCGGCACCGTCCACTGGATCGGCGCCGGCCTCTCCACCGGCAGCGGACTGGCGGTGCTGTGCGACACCGCCGAGCGCGTACGGCTCTGGCACCGCACCGAGAGCCGCGCGGCCGACGCCCTGGGCCGGCTGGGCCTCACCGGACGGGCCGAGCCCCGCGCGTACACGCCGGCCGCGCTCGCCGCCGAACTCGCCCCCGGCGACGTGGTCGTGTCCATGCTGCCCGCGCCGGAACACGCGCCGCTGCTCGCCGAGTGCGTACAGCGGGGAGCCCACTTCGCCTGCTCCAGCTATGTGTCCCAGGCGGTGCTGGATCAGGTGCCCGCCGCGGAGAAGGCCGGGGTCGTCGTCCTCACCGAGTCCGGGCTCGACCCGGGCATCGACCACCTCTTCGCGCACGCCCTCGTCGCCCGGGCCCGGGACGCCATCGGCGACGGGACGCCCGCCTCGTACACCCTCACCTCGTACTGCGGCGGTGTCCCGGCCGTCCCGAACGACTTCACGTACCGCTTCAGCTGGGCGCCCGCCGGCGTCCTCAACGCCCTGCGCTCCCCGGCCCGTTACATCGAGGGCGGGGCCGAGACCGTCGCCGACCGCCCCTGGGAGGCCACCCGGCGGCATGTTGTCCAGGGGGAGACGTTCGAGGTCTATCCCAACCGCGACAGCGTGCCGTTCGTCGCGCAGTACGGGCTGCCGGACGCCTGGACACCGCGGACGTTCGTACGCGGCACCCTGCGTCTGGAGGGCTGGCTGCGGGCCTGGGACGGGGTCTTCGAGGAGCTGAAGAGGGGCGACGACACGCGGATCGGCGCCCTGGCCCAGGAACTGGCCGCGACGTATCCCACGTCGGACGAGGATCGCGACCGGGTCGTCCTCGCCGTGTCGCTGGAGGTGCGGACGTCTGACACGGGGCGGACCTGGTCGGGCGGCTACCTCCTCGACCTGACGGGTGACGCGCGGGAGAGCGCGATGGCCCGCTGCGTCTCGCGCACCCTGGCCCTGGGCGTCCGCCACGTCCTGGACGGCTCTCTGCCGCCGGGTCTGAACCGCGCCGCCGAGACGGCGGCACGGTCCGAACAGTGGCTGCGTGAACTCGCCCAGGAAGGAGTCGAGTTCACGCTGCGCGTCGACCGGTAGCGGGCTCAGCCCGACAGGGCCTCGTGGACCATCCTCTTCAGGTCCCGGACAACCGTGTGCGAGGACCGGGGCCGCACCTGCGTCATGAACTGCACCGTCAGATCGCGGCCCGGGTCCACCCAGAACGTCGTCGTCGCCACCCCGCTCCAGCCGTAGGCGCCGAGTCCGGACGGCGCGAGGGTGCGGGACGGGTCGATGACCACGGAGCAGTTGAGGCCGAAGCCGACCCCCTCGTTCCCCGGCTCGTCGTGGGCGGGGCGGCTGCCGAAGGAGCGCAGGTCGGCGCCGTCGGGCAGGTGGTTGCGGGTCATCAGGTCCACGGTCCCGGGCGCGAGGAGCCGGACGCCGTCCAGTTCGCCGCGGCGGCGCAGCAACTCCATGAAGCGGTGGTAATCGTGGGCGGAGGCCACCATGCCGCCGCTGCCCGAAAGGAACCGCGGCCGGCCGTGCAGCGGCAGCCCCGGGATCGGCTCGATGCCGCCGCCCTCCTTCTCCCCGTACATCTCCGACAGCCGGGGCGCCTGCTCGTCCGTGACGTGGAAACCCGCGTCCGTCATACCGAGCGGCCCGAAGACCCGCTCGGCACAGAACACATCGAGCGGCTGACCCGAGACGACCTCGATGATCCGGCCCAGGACATTGCTGGCCACCGAGTAGTTCCACTCGGTGCCCGGCTCGAACTGCAGCGGCAGGCCCGCGTACACCTCGATGGTCTCGGCCAGGTCGGCGCCCGGAGGCACCGACGACTCGAGGCCGGCGGCGCGGTACAGGGCGTCGACGGGGTGGGTGTGGTAGAAGCCGAAGGTCAGACCCGAGGTGTGGGTCATGAGATGCCGGACGAGTATGGGGCCCTCGGCCGGGCGGGTCCGTACGTCGGCCCCGGAGCCGCCGACGTACACCCGCGGCTCGGCGAAGGCCGGCAGATGGTGGGCGACCGGGTCGTCCAGCGACAGCCGGCCCTCCTCCACCAGCAGCAGTGCGGCGACCGCGGTGACCGGCTTCGTCATGGAGTAGACCCGCCACAGCGTGTCGGGCTCGACCGGGAGGCCGGCCGCGATGTCGCGGAGCCCGTGCGTCGTGAGGTGCGCGACGTGTCCGGCGCGGGCGACCGACACGAGGAAGCCCGGCAGCCGCCCCTCGTCGACCAGTCGGGTGAAGTGCCGGTCCATGTCGTCCAGCACCTTCGGATCCAGCCCTGCCTCGGCCGGATCGACCTCGTTCCGCAGCTGTGCCATCGTTCTTTCCTCCGTCGCGGCGAGATCCGGCATACCGTTCCTATTCAGTGAGCAGGAGTGAGTGTTGTACCCATTCCTGGTCGCTGCG
>NZ_JBSHKH010000152.1:0-18232 GCF_053643595.1 Streptomyces sp. NPDC055506
CTCCAGGGACTGCTCCAGCGACAGCTTGCGCGGCGGGACGATCGCCTCGAACGAGTCGGCCGAGGAGGACCGCATGTTGGTGAGCTTCTTCTCCTTGGTGATGTTGACGTCCATGTCGTCGGCGCGGGAGTTCTCGCCGACGATCATGCCTTCGTACACCTCGGTGCCCGGCTCGGTGAACAGCACGCCGCGCTCCTGGAGGTTGGTCATCGCGAACGCGGTGACCGCACCGGCGCGGTCGGCGACCAGGGAACCGTTGTTACGGGTCTGGAGCGCGCCGAACCAGGGCTCGAAGCCCTCGTGGATGGAGTGGCCGATGCCCGTGCCGCGGGTCTGGGTCAGGAACTCCGTACGGAAACCGATCAGACCGCGCGACGGCACGACGAACTCCATGCGGACCCAGCCGGAGCCGTGGTTGGACATGTTGTCCATGCGGCCCTTGCGCACGCCCATGAGCTGCGTGACCGCCCCCATGTGCTCCTCGGGCACGTCGATCGTCATGCGCTCGACGGGCTCGTGCGTCTTGCCGTCGATCTCCTTGGTGACGACCTGCGGCTTGCCGATGGTCAGCTCGAAGCCTTCCCGGCGCATGGTCTCGACGAGGATCGCGAGGGCCAGCTCACCACGGCCCTGGACCTCCCAGGCGTCCGGCCGCTCGGTGTCCAGCACCCGGAGGCTGACGTTACCGATCAGCTCGCGGTCGAGGCGGTCCTTCACCTGGCGGGCGGTGACCTTGCGGTCCTTGACGGTGCCCTTGTTGTCGGCGCCCTTGCCGGTGGCACCACGGCCGACCAGCGGGGAGGTGTTGGTGCCGATGACCATGGAGATCGCGGGCTGGTCGACCGTGATCAGCGGCAGTGCGACCGGGTTCTCCGGGTCGGCCAGGGTCTCGCCGATCATGATGTCCGGGATACCGGCGACCGCGCAGATGTCCCCGGGTCCTGCCATCTCGGCCGGCTTGCGGGTGAGCGCCTCGGTCATCATCAGCTCGGTGATGCGGACGTTGCTGACGGACCCGTCGCGCTTCATCCACGCGACCGTCTGGCCCTTGCGCAGCTCGCCCTGCTCGACGCGGAGGAGCGCGATACGGCCGAGGAAGTTGTCGGCGTCCAGGTTGGTGACGTGGGCCTGGAGCGGGGCGGCCTCGTCGTAGGTCGGCGCCGGGATGTGCTCCAGGATCGTGGAGAAGAACGGCTCCAGGCTGGTGGAGTCGGCCGGGACCGTGCCGTTGTCCGGCTTGGTCAGCGAGGCGATGCCGTCGCGGCCGCAGGCGTAGACGATCGGGAACTCGATCTGCTCCTCGTCGGCGTCCAGGTCGAGGAAGAGGTCGTAGGTCTCGTTGACGACCTCGTCGATCCGGGAGTCCGGGCGGTCCGTCTTGTTGATGCACAGGATGACGGGCAGGCGCTGCTGCAGCGCCTTGCGCAGCACGAAGCGGGTCTGCGGCAGCGGACCCTCGGAGGCGTCCACGAGCAGGACGACACCGTCGACCATCGACAGACCGCGCTCGACCTCACCGCCGAAGTCGGCGTGACCGGGGGTGTCGATGATGTTGATGGTGATGACGTCCCCCCCGTCCTTCGGGTGGTACTTCACCGCCGTGTTCTTGGCCAGGATCGTGATGCCCTTCTCACGCTCCAGGTCGTTCGAGTCCATCATGCGGTCGTCGACGCCTTCGAGCTGGTGCGCGGCGAAGGCGCCGGCCTGCTTCAGCATGCCGTCGACGATGGTGGTCTTGCCGTGGTCGACGTGGGCGACGATGGCGACGTTGCGGATGTCGTGGCGCGTGGCCATAAGAAGGCGTACTCCCGGAGTGTGAGGAAGGCCCTGCGCGGACGTCTGCGGTGCGCGGACCCTGCCGGGCTCAACATGCCACGGCCTCACCCCATGGTACGGGTGCTCGGCCGTTGGGCTTAGCCGGGCTACGTCAGTGCAGGTCAGGCCTCCTCCGCGGCCTCGGATCCGGCGGGACAGGTCCGCTCGGCGGCGAGCCGGCCGGCCGTTTCGTCCGAGGGCATGGAACAGGGCAGGAAGCCGGCGCCGGTCCCTTCCCAGGTCCGGACATGCCCCTTGGCCGGCTCGCCGTCCCCGCACGTGTGGGTGAAGTCGGCCTCGACCAGGTCGATCGCCGCCCACGCGTAGTAGTCGCCCTGATGGTCGCCGGTCGCCGACTCGAAGAAGTGGTCCTCCGCCGGCCGCTCCGTGTCGGACGGGCCCGCGAGCGGTTCCGTGACCTTCAGGTGCCTGCCCAGGGCCTTGATCACACCGGCCGCGTCGGCGCCCTCTGGCGTACCGGTCACCGAGGGTCGGTACGCCCGATCGCCGACGGCCTCGAGGCGGGACGTGTAGGTGCCGGTCTTCTTCTTGAACCTGATCGGGTCGGACAGGGCGGTCAGCCGCTGCTCCCGCCGGACGCCGGACCAGGCGTACGTACCGTCCGCGCAGGCCTCGGCCTTGCCGTCACCCGAGTCTCCCGTGCAGCCCGTCAGCCCCGTCACCAGTACCCCGATGACAAGCCCGGCCGTGCGGGCCCGCCCCACCATGCCGCGCATCCGCCGGCTCCCGTCCCCCGGGTACGGACGCCCGGCGCCCGCACCATGATCACTGCTCCTCATGGTGCGGACGCCGGGCGGGGGCGGCAAGGCGTTTGAGCGTTCCCAGAGCTACGGAGTGGCCGAGCCCTTCGCCGAGGGGCCCGCGGCCGGCTTCGCGCCCTTCTTCAGGAAGCCCATGTCCTCGTATACCGGCGTGCCGAAGCCGAAGGCACCGGTGTTGACCAGGTTCTTGCGGGCGGCGACGAGCTGGGGGCGCTGGAAGAGGGGGATCGAGCCGGCCGCCGCCCAGATGCGGGAGTCCGCCTTGCGGATCAGGGAGCGGGACTCGCCCTCGTCGAGGGTGGCCACGGCCTGGTCGAAGAGCTGGTCGACCTGGTCGGTGCCGACGCGGGTGTAGTTCTGCTCGACGTTCAGCGAACCGTCGGCGGCCGGGACCGGCTTGGCGTAGACGGGCCGGGCGTCGGTGGCGGGGAACGCGGAGGCGGGCCAGGAGTAGAGGGCGAGGTCGTACTGGCCGGACGCGATGTGGTCCTTGAAGTAGGACTCGTCGGAGACCTTGGAGATCTCCGTGCCGATGCCGACGCGCTCCAGCATGCGGGCGATGCGGTCGGCCACCGTGCGCAGCGTCTGGGAGCCGGGCCCGGAGGGGAGCACGAAGCGGAGGGTGAGCGGCTTGCCGTTCTTCGCGAGCGGGGCGGCCTCGCGGCCGGCCGGGGCGGCGGTGCCCATGGGGGCGTACGCGCCGGGGGCGCCGCCCTGGTGCGGCTGTTTGTACTGCTTGCCGTCCTGGGCGAGGTGGCTCGGGTCCTGCTCGCGGTGCGCCTTGTCGTCCGAGCCGACGATGTATTCGCCGTCGTCGTCGCGGGACTCGTCCTCGGAGGACTTGCCGGCCTTCTCGCCCTCGGCTCCGGCCGCCTTCTCCCCCTTCTTCTTCTCTTCCTTGATCGGGCCGCCCCGTACCCAGCCGGCGTCCGCGAGCAGCGCCTGGGCCTCCTTGGTGTCCTGGCCGCCGAGGGCGCCGCTGTTGTCGGCGTAGGCGGCCTGCCCGGACAGCGCGAGGTGGCTGCCGACCGGTACGGCGGGCAGTCCGAGGGGCTTCAGCACCGCCTTGGCCAGTTCCTTGCGGTCCAGGGCGCGGGCGACGGCCCTGCGGACGCGCTCGTCGGCGAGCGGCCCCTCGGCCCCGTTCAGGGCGAGCTGGGTGAAGGCCGGCTCCAGGGACTTGCGCACTTCGAAGCCGCGCAGGGCCTGCTGCTGCCGGGCGTACGTGGCGGCCGCCTTGCGCGTGCGCGGCTTCTGGTCGGCCTCGGGGCCCATGACCGGGCTGCTGGAGCCCTGTGGGCGGGCGGCGACGGTGATGCGGCGGGCCTCGGAGGGGGCGATCTCGGCCAGGTCGACGGTGCCGGCGGCCAGCTCTTTGGCCCGCTTGTCGCGCGACACCGTGCGCAGCACGATCTCGGAGAGCTTGGCCGGCGGGCCCCACCAGCGCGGATTGCGGGTGAGGGTGATCTCCTCGTTCTTGCGGCTGAGCTTCTTCACCAGGAAGGGGCCCGCCGTGACCTTGAGCTTCTTGCGCGCCCCGTCGTTGAAGGAGTCCGGCGTGCCCATGACGTCCTTCGGATACAGCGGCGAGAACAGTGAGCGCCAGTCGGCGTAGGGGCGGCTGAAGGTGACCCGGACCTCCAGGGCGTTCTCCCCGCGCTCGATCTTCTGGATGCGGTCGTAGCCGGCGTTGCGGGCGGTCCAGTAGGCGGTGTCCTTGCCGGACAGGGCGCGCCACTGGGCGGCGAAGTCGGCGGCGCCGATCTCCCGGCCGTCGCTCCAGACGGCCTGCTGGTCGAGCTTGTACAGGACGACCTGCTTGGGCTCCGTCTCGACGACCTTGGCGGACTCCAGGTAGGCGGGGTTGCGCTCCGGGCGGCCGTCGGCGTTCATCCGGAACATCGACGGCAGGACGGCCTGGGCCACCCGGGTGGTGGTGGCGTCGGCGTCCGACTGGAAGGTGTTCAGGGTGTCGGGCACGGAGTCGACGGCCCAGCGCAGGGTGCCGCCGTCGGCGATCCGGTCGCGGGCGGCGGGCTGGATGTCCTGCCCGGCGAGCGGCTTGCCCGCCGGGTCCTCGGAGCCGCATCCGGCGAGCGCGGGCACCGCGAGCACTCCCGCGGTGAGGAGGAAGGCGACCGAGCGCGAGACCGCACGCGGGCCGACGCCGTGCTGGGACATCTGTGCTACCTCCGGAAAGCCGCGGGCGTTATGATCACTTTTGGCGGTATTTGGATTTCATCTGATGTATGCGGCCCACTGAAGAGGAAAGGGTTCGGCAACACAGGGCGACACGACGGTCACCGTCGGAGAACCGGCGGAGAGTCACCCGTGCGGAGCAATAGACGGCACGGCGCACCCATGCGCCTCGGCCAATCGATGCACATCCCTTCACAGCACAAGGTGTGACGCGCAACACTCGCAGGCGCATGAACGTTGCCGCCTTGGGCCTCGAAGGACCCGCGGAAGTGAGGGCAAGTCATGTCCGTTCACGACGAACTGACGTCAGTCCAGCGCAGCCTCGACGACCTGCTCCGGTCGGTGGGGCGCCTGGAGAAGCAGCTCGGCACCGGCGGCCTGGAGATGCGCCGCGTCCGTGCCGACGCCAACCACCTGCGTGAGAGCGTCGCTCTGCTGCGCGACGCCGCCGCCTCGCCGGCCGCACCGAAGCGCCCCGAGCTCGTCACCATCTCGGACGCGCCGTACGACTCCGCCCTGTGGCGCGACTCGGACGACGAGGGGCTCGGCGCCCGGGACCGGCGCGCTCCCTGACCGGTCAGGAGTGGTACGACCGGCACCTCCCCCGAACCCGACCGGAGTCGTCACGTGGCCACTGGTACGGAACCCCCCGCCACCGAACCCCAACCCAGAAGCGGCGGTGTACGGGCGGGTACGCGCGCCGCGATCACCGCCCCGCACCTGCGCACCGACCGCTGGTGGCTGGCGCCGGCCGGCACGGCCGCCGGCCTGCTGGCCTTCATCGTCTACTCGACCTGGCGGGCCTTCGCCGACGCCCACTACTACGCGGCACCGTACGTCTCGCCCTTCTACTCCCCGTGCCTGGCGGAGCGGTGCGAGCCGATGAAGGCCGGCCCGAACTGGGAGATCTTCGGCAGCTGGTGGGGCATCTCGCCCGCCATCATCATCCTGATCTTCCCGCTCGGCTTCCGGCTGACCTGCTACTACTACCGCAAGGCCTACTACCGGGGCTTCTGGGCGTCCCCGCCGGCCTGCGCGGTGGCCGAGCCGCACAAGAAGTACACCGGTGAGACCCGCTTCCCGCTGGTGCTGCAGAACATCCACCGGTACTTCTTCTACGCCGCGCTCGTCGTCGCCGGGATCCTCACGTACGACACCGTGCTCGCCTTCCGCGACGAGAACTACGCGTGGGGCCACATGGGCCTCGGCACGCTGGTGTTCCTGGTCAACATCGTGCTGATCTGGGCGTACACGATCTCCTGCCACTCGTGCCGACACATCGTCGGCGGCAAGCTCAAGCACTTCTCCAGGCATCCCGTGCGCTACCGGATGTGGCAGTGGGCCGGGAAGCTCAACGCCCGGCACATGCAGCTCGCCTGGGCGTCGCTGGTGAGCGTGGCGCTCGCCGACTTCTACGTCTACCTGGTCGCGTCCGGCGCCTTCGACGATCCGCGGTTCTTCTGATGAGGGGTGCGTACTGATGTCCGTGGTCGACCGGCAGGAATGGGACGTCGTCGTGGTGGGCGCGGGCGGTGCCGGGCTGCGCGCCGCCATCGAGGCCCGCGAGCGGGGCGCCCGTACGGCCGTGATCTGCAAGTCGCTGTTCGGCAAGGCGCACACCGTGATGGCCGAGGGCGGCATCGCCGCGGCGATGGCCAACGCCAACGAGAACGACACCTGGCAGACCCACTTCCGCGACACCATGCGCGGCGGCAAGTTCCTCAACCAGTGGCGGATGGCCGAGCTGCACGCGCAGGAGGCGCCGCAGCGGGTGTGGGAGCTGGAGACCTGGGGCGCGCTGTTCGACCGCACCAAGGACGGCCGGATCTCCCAGCGCAACTTCGGCGGCCACGAGTACCCGCGCCTCGCCCATGTCGGCGACCGCACGGGCCTGGAGCTGATCCGCACGCTCCAGCAGAAGATCGTCGCGCTGCAGCAGGAGGACTTCAAGGAGACCGGCGACTACGAGTCCCGGCTGAAGGTCTTCCAGGAGTGCACGGTCACGCGCGTGCTGAAGGAGGGCGGCCGGGTCTCGGGGGTCTTCGCCTACGAGCGCGAGTCGGGCCGTTTCTTCGTCCTGGAGGCACCCGCCGTAGTGATCGCGACTGGCGGTATCGGCAAGTCCTTCAAGGTGACGTCGAACTCGTGGGAGTACACCGGCGACGGACACGCGCTGGCCCTGCTCGCGGGCGCTCCCCTGCTGAACATGGAGTTCGTGCAGTTCCATCCGACCGGCATGGTCTGGCCGCCGTCGGTGAAGGGCATCCTGGTCACCGAGTCGGTGCGCGGCGACGGCGGTGTGCTGCGCAACTCCGACGGCAAGCGGTTCATGTTCGACTACATCCCCGACGTCTTCAAGGACAAGTACGCCGAGTCGGAGGACGAGGGCGACCGCTGGTACGACGACCCGGACAACAACCGGCGTCCCCCCGAGCTGCTCCCCCGCGACGAGGTCGCGCGGGCGATCAACGCCGAGGTGAAGGAGGGGCGCGGCTCGCCGCACGGGGGCGTGTTCCTCGATGTGTCGACGCGTATGCCCGCCGAGGTCATCAGGCGCCGGCTGCCGTCGATGTACCACCAGTTCAAGGAACTGGCGGACGTCGACATCACGGCGGAGGCGATGGAGGTCGGCCCCACCTGTCACTACGTGATGGGCGGGGTCGCGGTCGAGTCCGACACGGCGGCGGCCCGCGGGGTGCCGGGGCTGTTCGCGGCCGGTGAGGTGGCCGGCGGTATGCACGGCTCCAACCGGCTCGGCGGCAACTCGCTGTCCGACCTGCTGGTGTTCGGGCGCCGGGCGGGCTGGCACGCGGCCGAGTACGCGGCCGGGCCGGCCGGGTCGCGGCCCGTCGTGGACGACGCCCAGATCGATGCCGCCGCCGCGGAGGCCCTGCGGCCCTTCTCGGCGGAGGCCGAGATCGAGGAGCCCGCCGGGGGTCCGCCGGAGAACCCGTACACCCTGCACCAGGAACTCCAGCAGACGATGAACGACCTGGTCGGCATCATCCGCCGCGAGCCGGAGATGAGGCAGGCCCTGGAGAAGCTGGCCGAGCTGCGGGTACGGGCGCGCCGGGCCGGGGTGGAGGGGCACCGGCAGTTCAATCCGGGCTGGCACCTCGCCCTGGACCTCAGGAACATGCTGCTGGTCAGCGAGTGCGTGGCGCGGGCCGCGCTGGAGCGCACCGAGTCGCGCGGCGGGCACACCCGTGAGGACTATCCGGGGATGGACCGCAAGTGGCGCCGTATCAATCTGCTGTGCGCGCTCACCGACCCGACGGGCGGGCTGGCGGCGGATCCGGTCCGCGGCCAGATCACCCTCAGCAGCGAGACCACCGAACCCGTCCGTGCGGACCTGCTCGCCCTGTTCGACAAGGAGGAGCTGGTGAAGTACCTGGCCGAAGAGGAGCTGTACGAGTGAGCGGCTACGAGGCCCGCTTCAAGGTGTGGCGGGGCGATACCGGGGGCGGCGGCCTGGAGGACTTCAAGGTCGAGGTGAACGAGGGCGAGGTGGTCCTCGACATCATCCACCGTCTCCAGGCCACCCAGGCCCCCGATCTCGCCGTGCGCTGGAACTGCAAGGCGGGCAAGTGCGGTTCCTGCTCGGCGGAGATCAACGGCCGGCCGCGGCTGATGTGCATGACCCGCATGTCGGTCTTCGACCGGGAGGAGACGATCACGGTGACGCCGCTGCGGGCGTTCCCGGTCGTCCGCGACCTGGTCACCGACGTCGGCTTCAACTACACGAAGGCCAGGGAGGTCCCGGCCTTCGTACCGCCGGCCGGGGTCGCGCCCGGCGAGTACCGCATGATGCAGGAGGACGTCGACCGCTCGCAGGAGTTCCGCAAGTGCATCGAGTGCTTCCTCTGCCAGGACACCTGCCATGTGGTCCGCGACCACGAGGAGAACAAGCAGGCGTTCGCGGGCCCCCGGTTCCTGATGCGGGTGGCGGAACTGGACATGCACCCGCTGGACGCGGCGGCGGAATCGGGCCTGGACCGCAAGACCACCGCCCAGGACGAACACGGCCTGGGCTACTGCAACATCACCAAGTGCTGCACGGAGGTCTGCCCCGAGGGCATCAAGATCACGGACAACGCCCTGATCCCCCTGAAGGAACGAGCGGCCGACCGCAAGTACGACCCACTGGTATGGCTGGGCTCGAAGATCAGGAGACGCTCTTCAGCGGGCTGAGGGACGGCCGGCGTCCTCCGCCAGGTGCCGGACGTGCACATGGCCCTCCGACGGATGGTCGGGGGGCTGCGCCGGCCGGATGCCTGTGAGTGGGTAGCGGCTCTTCTGCGCCACGCGGCAGGAGGCCGTGTTGTCCGCCTGGTGCACGAGTTCCAGGCGGGTCATGCCGTCGGGCGCGAAGGTCGTGAACGCCCAGTCGGTCAGGGCATGCAGGGCTCGAGGGGCGATGCCCCGGCCTCGTGCGTGTGCCGCTGTCCAGTAGCCGACCTCGGCGGACGCGGCACCGGGGGTCATGTCCTTGAGGACGACGTGGCCCGCCGGCAGCCCGTCCGCGCCGGAAGGCTGGACCTCCTCGACGGCGAACGCGTAGCGGCGGCCCTGCTCCCAGCCCTGCTGCTGCTCGCGCAGCCACCGCGCGGCGCTCGTCTCGTCGTCGACGGCGAAGGACGTCCAGCGCCGCAGGGCGCCGTCCCGGCCCAGCGCGGCCAGGCCCGCTGCGTCGCCGGGGGTCCAGGGGCGCAGGATCAGGGCGGGGGCCGTCGGGGTGGCCGTCGCTCGGAGCCGTGCGGTGGGTATCGGCATGGGGTGAGCGTACGGTGGCGGCGGGCCGTTCTCAGAACAGGCTCAGCAGCGCCTCCGCCGGGTCCGTCAGGCGCGTTTCGCCGCCTGGCAGGGGGAGTTCGAACCAGACCGTCTTGCCCCGGGGCGTGCGCCGGGAGCCCCACGCGGCGCTGAGCAGGCCGACCAGCTGCAGGCCGCGGCCGCCCTCGTCGGTGTCGCGGGCCCGGCGGCGGCGTGGCTGGACCAGGCCGGAGTCCCAGACCTCGCAGACCAGGGTCCGGTCGAGCAGCAGCCGGAGGCGGATCTCGCCCTCGCCGTAGCGCAGGGCGTTGGTGACCAGCTCGCTGACCAGGAGCTCCGTGGTGTCGACGAGGGCTTCCATGTCCCAGCTGATCAGCTGGGCACGCGCGTACTCACGGGCCCGGCCCACACTGCGCGGCTCACGCGGCAGGGTCCAGTCGCCCACGGACTCGTTCGGCAGGCCCTGTACACGTGCCATCAGCAACGCGATGTCGTCCTCGCCGTGGTGGGTGTCGAGGGTGTTGAGGACGTGGTCGCAGACGTCCTCCAGCGGCTGGGCAGGGTCGGAGAGAGCGCTGACGAAGGCCTGGAGGCCCTCGTCCAGGGGGTGGTCGCGGCTTTCGACCAGTCCATCCGTGTAGAGCGCGAGCAGAGCGCCCTCGGGGAGTTCGACCTCGACCTCCTCGAAGGGCTCGCCGCCGACCCCGAGCGGCATGCCCGGCGGCACGTCGAGCATCAGGGCGGACTCGCCCGGTTCGACCAGGACGGGCGGCAGATGGCCCGCGTTGGCGAAGGTACAGCGCCGGGTGACGGAGTCGTAGACGGCGTAGACGCAGGTGGCGAGGTACACCTCCGAGAGGTCCGCCTCGCGGGGACGGCGGGCCGCCCTCGTCGCCTGCTGGACGCCCCCGGGGGCACCGAGGCCGCGCGCGATCTCGTCCAGCTGGGAGAGCACCTCGGCCGGTTCGAGGTCGAGCTGCGCCAGGGTCCGGACGGCCGTGCGGAGTTCGCCCATGGCGACGGCGGCGCGCAGGCCGCGGCCCATGACGTCGCCGACGACGAGCGCGGTGCGGTGCCCCGGGAGTTCGATGACGTCGAACCAGTCGCCGCCGACCTCGCTGGGCCGGCCGGTGTTGACGTTGCCGGGCAGATAGCGGCAGGCGATGTCGAGGCCGGAGGCCTCCGGGTCGCCGGGCGGGAGCAGGGACCGTTGCAGTATCAACGCGCGCTCGTGCTCGCGCCGGTAGAGGCGGGCGTTGTCGATGCAGACGGCCGCGCGCGCCGCCAGCTCCACGGCGAGATCGCGGTCCCGGTCGCCGAACGGCTCGCTGCCCTTCGTACGGGCGAACTGCACAAGCCCGACGACGGTGTCGTGGGCGACCATCGGCACGGCGAGCGTGGACTGCACGAGCCCCCCGTCCTCGCCGGGGACGAACTGGGGGCGTGCCGTGCGCAGGGCGTCCGCGCAGGGCGAGTTGAACGGGTAGTGGTGGACGGCGCCGACCGAGACGGGCACACCGGTGCCGGCGAACGGCTCGTCGGAGACGGCACTCGCGAAGGCCACCCGGCGCAGCTCGGCGCTGCCGTCGGCGAGCCCGGGCGGGGTCTCGTCGCCGGCCAGCAGGCCCTGATAGAGGTCGACGGTGGCCAGGTCGCAGAAGCCGGGCACGACGACGTCGAGGAGCTGCCTGGCCGTGGTCTCCAGGTCGAGGGAGTTGCCGATGCGGGCGCCGGCCTCGTTCAGCAGAGCCAGGTTGCGCCGGGCGGCGGCGGCCTCGCGGGCGGCCTCGCGGCGGGCGGTGATGTCGATCCCGAGCCAGGCGACCCCGATGGGCCGGCCCGAACCGCTGTGCACACGGTAGAGGTTGACGGACCAGTGGCGGCGCTCGTCGGAGCCCGGCACGAAACCCGTGACGTGCATGTCGGTGATGGAACTGCCGGTCTCCAGCACCCGGCTCAGCGTGGCGGCGACCCGTTCGGCCTCCCCGCGCTGGAGGTAGTCGTGGACACCCTTGCCGCGATGCTCGTCGGGTTCGCCGCCGAAGATGGAGGCGAACCGCTGGTTGACGCGGCGGACCCGCAGGTCGGAGTCGATCAGCAGGAAACCGAACGGGGATTGACTGAAAATGGCCTGCGAGGCGGCGAGGTCGGTCTCGATGCTGCGCAGGGTGCGGACGTCGACGACGATGCAGACGGCGGCCTTCTCGCCCTCCTCGGTGCGCGTCGGCATGACGTACACCTCGGCGAGCCCCTCATGACCGCATTCGCCCTCGGTGCCCTTGGGCATCCGGAAGGGCACCACGCCGGTCCACTCGCGGCCGTCGAGGATCTCGGCCATCTTGCGCATGCCCCGCTCGCGATGACGCGGGTCGATGAACGCCTCGATGGGGTCCATGCCGACGGCGCGCCCGGCGGAGATGCCGAAGAGGTGCTCGGCGCGCAGGCTCCACTGGTCTACCAGCCCGTCGGGGCCGATGGAGAAGGACGCGACCTTGATGTAGTCGTAGATGGATCCCGGGGGACTGCTCTGCCACATGGCGTCCCCGGGCTGTACCCCGTCGGCCGCGAGCGCACCTCCCACCGCGGAAGCCAGGCCGTCCGCGGCCCTGGCCCTCGCGCCCTCCGACGGGTCCTCGGACTCCGTGGCCTTCGCTGGTATCTCGCTCACGCGAACCGTCCCCTCCAGCTCACCGCGTCCGGCACCGGTCACCGGGGGCGGCTGCCCGCAGTATCCAGCACTACGGTGCCGCACAACACGGTGTTCACGATCACAGCACGGTCCCGATGGTTTTCGGTCCGGACCGTGACAACACTTCCAGTCTTCTAACCAGGGGACACGTCGTCGAATCACGTCTGCCGACAACCGCCACTGGCCTGAACCAATCGCTCGACAGTGACAGGGCGTACGTACACCGATTTTTCACCCCGGCACGGTGAGTTCGAACCACACCGTCTTGCCCGCGACGCCGGGCCGGGTGCCCCAGCGGCGGCAGGAGGAGGCCACCAGTTGAAGTCCGCGGCCGCTCTCGTCCTCGGGCCGGGCGGCGCGTTCGCGGGGCGGGTCCGGGAGCGGGTCGGAGACCTCGACCCGCAGGACGCCGTCCAGGTCGGACGGGCGGACCAGGCGGACCCCGATGGGTCCGGTGGCGTGTCGCAGGGCGTTGGTGACCAACTCGCTGACCAGCAACGCCGCGAGGTCGGCCAGGCTGTCGAGGTTCCAGCCGCGGAGTTGGCGGCGGACGACCTGGCGGGCGGTGCGCACGGCGCCGGGTTCGGCGGGAAAGGTCCACTCGGCGCGGTCACCTTCGGTGTCGGTCACGCCGATCACTTCCCAGACAGGAGGCCCGCCCATGTCCGGTTTCATGGGGTTAATGGGCCCATACCCGATATCTGGGGCGGAGTACCGTGCGGGCAGCGCACAGTGGCACGAAAGGCGCTGGGGGCGCCCGTACGGCAACCGCCCGACACCGCACGCCCCCGGATGGCCTCAGGCGCCGGGCACTTCCTCCGCGCCGGGGCCTGAAGAGGTGAGGCCTCCCGTGGCTCCGAGATGCTCGAGGGTCTGCCGTACGGCCGGGACGTCCTGGTCGAGCCAGTGCACGTCCCAGATCTCGCCCGGGCCGAGCCAGCGCAGTGCGTCGTGGTCCTCGAGGGGCTCGGGCGCGGCGGAGCCGGGTCGCAGTCGCGCGGTCCACACCTGCAGGACGTAGGGCGACTTCAGGGGCCACTCCCCCGGGACGCGCGGGCCGGCCTCGGCGTCGACGCCGAGTTCCTCGCGCAGTTCCCGCACCAGCGCCGCGTCGGCCGTCTCCCCGGGCTCGACCTTGCCACCGGGCAACTCCCAGCGCCCGGCCAGCTCGACGGGCGCACTGCGCCGGGCCGCCAACAACCGCCCGTCGTCGACCAGCGCGGCACCTACGACGACGATCCGCTCACTCATGCGGGGAGCCTACGGGAGCGCGGCCGGACAGCGACTCAGACTCAGACTCCGGCTCCGGGCGCAGGCTCCGGGGGGTCAGTCGTGCGTCACGGCCGCCCCGTTCTGCCCCAGCCGCTCGACCCAGTACAGCTGTTTGTGACCGCGACCGTCGAGGCTGTCCGCGATCTTCTGGGCCTCGGAGCGGGTCGCGTACCGGCCCACCCGGTAGCGGTTGCCGTTGTCGTCCTCTCGTATCACGAGCCAGGGAAGAGTGATCGTGCTGTCGTTCATCGCGCCCCTCCACTTCCCACCCGCGGCCTGTGCCGCGCCCCACCCGCTAAGGAAACCGCAATGCGCATATGCCCGAGCCTACGCCTAACCTTCACGGAGCGAATACGGGTTTTCACAAAGAGGTACGCAACCAGCCAGAACGCAGGGGGCGCGCGCCAATGAACGCGCCGTCTGAGTGCCTCATGGCACCCGAGCGCGGGCATACCGCATACACCGCTGTCGACCTGCGAAGACGACGACCGGTCAGGGAATACGGACCGCCCCGTTCGACGACGGCCGCCTCGGTGATCGTGTGAGCGGGGCGCGCAAGGAGCGCGCCCCGGGACGGATGTGAGCGTTCGCTACTTGACCGGAAGGTGGTAGGCGACCCGGTACCGATCGGCCGGAATCACCACATCGGCCGTCTCGACCGGGCGGCCGGAGGCGTAGAACGTGCGGTGGACGACCACGACCACATGACCGGGGACGCCACCCAGGACGAGCAGTTCCTCGGCGAGCCCCGGACGGGCGCCGACCTCCTCGGTGACGTTGTCCACGATCACCTCGATCGCGCGCATGCGCTCGACGACGCCCATGCCGCCGAGCGGCCCCTCCTCCGGCAGCATCACGGGCGTACGGCCCGTCACGGCGAGCGGCTCCCAGGACGTGGAGAGCATCATCGCCTCGCCGCCCTCGCGGAAGAGGTACTTCGTGCACATCACCCGGTCGCCCGGCTCGATGTCCAGCCGCTCGGCGACCGCGACACTCGCCTCGGACTGCTCACTGCTCGACTCCCAGGTGCCGCGCCCCTCCCCGTCGGCCTGCTCCTGGCGGAACGGTGTGGCCCCGCCGGGCGGGCGGTATCCGGAGCGGGAGACACGCCGGGGCACGGGCCGCTCGCGCACATACGTCCCCGAACCGGAGCGGCCCTCGACCAGCCCTTCCGCCATGAGCACCTTGCGGGCCTCCAGGGCGACGGTGTCCGAGACGCCGTACTCCTGGCGGATTCTGGCCTGGGAGGGGAGGCGGGTGTGCGGCGGCAGCTGACCCTCGACGATCTTCTGGCGGAGATCACCCGCGACGCGCAGATACGCCGGCTGCTCACCGAATGTCACTGGCCGCTCCCATCAGGTTGTACAGACAGCAACAGCGTGGCAACCGTAGGTTGTGCGGTGCAAGCAAAGGCCAGAGAATCACTCGATGTGATGACATGGTAGCCCTGGGGGCTTTACGCAGGCACTTTCTCCCCGCTATAGCCGCCGTCACACCTCGAGTTCGGAGTTCCCCCTCTCGCTGTCGTCGAACGACGGCGGGGTGGTGGCCAGCCCGAGGGCCTTGCGCGCGGTGACGGTCTCCGGGCCCTCGACGTACGCGTACGCCTTCTCGTAGTGCGTGAAGTAGGTGTCCACGTCACCGGCCTCGCTCGCCTTCGACCACTCCTCGCGGGCGTCCTCCATCTCCTCGACCAGGTCCGCGACGGGCTGCCGCGCAGCCGACGGCCAGGAGTGGCCGCGCAGCGCCTCGATCTGTTCGCCAAGCACGTCGTGCACCTGCGCGGCCCAGGCCCGGGTTCCGGCGAGGTCGTCCTCGGGGGACTTCTCCGGCTCCTCGTACAGCGCCGTGTCGACGGCGTTGGCCGTGGACAGGAAGACGACCTGGTCGGTGTCGAGCGTGGTGGGGTCGCCGCGCAGGGAGCCGGTCAGCCGGGCCTTCGCGTCGGTGCTGCCGAAGACGCAGATGATCGCGCGGTCGCCGTAGCGCCATGTCTCCCGGGACGGCATGAGGTAGTACACGTCGACGTCGGCCGGCATGGCCCAGGAGTCCATGGCGTACTGGCTCTGGAGCCCGTAGCACCTCTCGTCGGCGATGTCGGTGACCTTGCCGTCGCCCGGGAAGGTGCCGCCCGGCAGCGTGACGACCCCGAACACCTCACCGTCGTGCCCGGCTTCGCAGGAGACCGGGTCGACGTCGTAGGCGTCGCCCCCCAAGCCGTCGGGCGCGTCGAAGCAGTCGCCCGTGCGCAGCGACAGGCTCTCGTTGCCCTGCGCGCCGTCCTCGAACTTCGCCCAGACCTCGGACGCGGCGCCCGTGACCAGCACCACGCCCCACAGCACGGCTCCGACGGACGACAGCACCACCCCGGCGATCGCCATGCCCCGCCCGCTCTGCCCGGACCGCCGGATCTGCCACAGCGCGACCAGTCCCAGGACGAGCCCCGCCGCGGGCAGGAAGCAGAACACACCGAGTACGAGAGCGGCCACGGCGAGCGCGTTGATGGAGACCGGGGTGCCGTACGGCCGGTGCGCCCGAGGCCAGTTGGCAGGAGGCCGGCCGTACGGGTCCCGGGGCTGCGGGTTCCCAGGGGGCGGGGGTATCGACACGGGTACGGAGCTCCTGGCTGAGGCGGTGGGCGGGGGGATGTCGTACGGCTGCGCGCATCGTAAGCGGGTTCGGCGGGGTGTGACGGCCCCGTTCAGCGCAGAGGCTTCAAGGCGGCGGCGTTCATGTCGCCGTGCGGGCCTGCGCTGCTCCGGTGAGCGGCCCGGGCTTCTCCGGGTCGTCGGACGTCGCCCGTCCCACGGGAAACACCGCCCGTACGGCGAAGCCGCCGTCCGGGGTCGGGCCCGCGTGGAACGTGCCGGACAGGAGGTGCGCGCGCTCTCGCAGGCCCACCAGGCCGTGGCCGCCCCCGGGGAGAGCCGGTTGGGGGGTGTTCCGGGCAGGGGGCGTGTTGTGCACCTCGACGTGCAGGCCTGCCGCGAAGTGGACGCGTATCCGGGCACGGGCGCCCGGGGCGTGCTTGCGGATGTTGGTCAGTGCCTCCTGGACCGTGCGGTACGCGGCGCGTTCGACCGCTTCGGGCACCACGCCGGGGGGAGTCGGTACGTCGAGGTCCGCCGGAAGGCCGCTGTCGCGGACCAGGTCGGTGATGCCGGCCAGTCCGGCCCGGGGGGCGGCGTGCGTGTCCGTGCCTCCGGACGTGCGCAACACCCCTACCAGGTGCCGCAGTTCGGTGAGGGTCTGCGCGGAGAGTTCGTGGATGGACCGGGCCGTCGTCCGTACGTCGGCGTCCCCGGGCCGGCCCACCTGCAGCGCGCCGGCCTGCAGACTGATCAGGCTCACCTTGTGCGCGACCACGTCGTGCATCTCCCTGGCCAGCCGGTTGCGCT
Organism: Streptomyces sp. NPDC055506; assembly: GCF_053643595.1. Taxonomy (NCBI): domain Bacteria; kingdom Bacillati; phylum Actinomycetota; class Actinomycetes; order Kitasatosporales; family Streptomycetaceae; genus Streptomyces; species Streptomyces sp. NPDC055506. The sequence goes on from NZ_JBSHKH010000152.1 coordinate 16,929, forward strand.
CGGTGGTCAGCACCCGCTCGGTGAGAACCTGGTTCTCCCAGGCCCGCCGGGCCGTCGCCTCCCGCAGGCGCTCCTGCCGTGACCGTACCGACCGGCCGAGTACGACCACGCCCGCCGCCAGTCCGCAGCAGTCCAGGGCGAGCAGCGCGGTCTCTCGGTCGGGCACGAGGGAGGAGACGCCGACCGCCGGGTGGGGCAGGAACCACGCCACCGCGACCGCCGCCGCGCCCGTCACGGCGACCAGGAGACGATCGCGCCGTACGGCGACGCAGTACAGCGCGATCAGCGGGGCGAAGGCGATGTGCCCGAGATACAGCCCCGGCAGTCCGGCGAGCACGGCCACTTCGGGGGCCCGTCGCCGCAGCAGCAGCGCGCCGGCGGCGACGAGGGCCAGCCACGTCCCGTGACCGGCGGTCAGGCCGTTGACCACCAGCCCGTCGACGAGGGCGACCAGGACCGGGAGGGCGCGGGAAGCGGTCCGTCGTACGGCACCGGCCAGGGGAGCGTTGCCCGACAGCACCTGAGAAGGCATCGGCGCCTCACCCCCACCCCGCCTCGACCAGGTCCGCCCGGTCGGCGACCACCGCCGCCTGCACCCGGTTGAGGCCGCCCAGTTTCGCCAGCACCGCGCTCACATGGTCCTTGACCGTGGAGTGCGCCAGGTGCAGCCGGCCCGCGATGGCACGGTTGCTGAGCCCCGTTCCCACCAGGGCGAGCACCTCGCGCTCCCGGTCGGTGAGGGCCCGTACCTGCCGTACGGCCTCCTCGTCACGGCCGGCCAGCAGGTAGCCGTCGATCACCTGCCCCACCGCCTCGGGCGCCAGCACCCTGCGGCCCGCGGCCAGCGCCCGTACCGCTTCGATCAGTTGGTCCGGAGCGGTGTTCTTCATCAGGAACCCGGCCGCTCCCAGCCGCAACGCCTCGTCCACGTGCTCACGGGCGTCGAAGGTGGTCAGCATCGCCACCGCCGGAGCCTTCGGCAGGCCGACGACCTCGCGGAGCACGGCCGGCCCGTCCAGGACCGGCATCCGGATGTCGAGCAGCAGGACGTCCACCGGCCCGCTCCGCACGGCCTCCACGGCACTCGCTCCCCCGCAGTCGGCGACCACGGTGATGTCCTCCGCCGAACCGAGGATCACCCGCAGCCCGGCACGCACCAGAGGCTCGTCGTCCACCACCGCGACCCGTATCACTTCCGCTTCCCCCGCCCGTCGCTCCGCCGGCCCCCCGACCGGCGCGTCACCGCTCGTTACGACGGTCCTCCCCCGCGAGACGTTGCCCGTCCGCCGTGTGCCACCCGACAC
>NZ_JBSHKH010000153.1:0-18168 GCF_053643595.1 Streptomyces sp. NPDC055506
CAGGTCGGCGTGGGCCGGCGCAGGTCGGAGGCGAGCGGGCATGTACGCACCGGAGCGTCAGCAGGAGATCCTCCGGCTCGCGCGGGACGGCGGCCGGGTGGACGTGGTGTCGCTGGCCGAGGAGTTCCAGGTGACGGCGGAGACGATCCGCCGGGATCTGAAGGCCCTCGACCGGGCCGGTCTGGTCCGCCGGGTGCACGGCGGAGCCATCCCGGTCGGGCGTCTCGACTTCGAGCCGGACCTCGCCGAGCGCGAGACCGCGGCGGCCGACGAGAAGGACCGCATCGCCAAGGCGGCCCTCGCGGAACTGCCGACCGAGGGCACGATGATCCTCGACGCCGGTACGACGGTGGCGAAGATGGCCGCCGCCCTCCCGCTGGAGGCCTCCCTCACCGTCGTCACGCACAGCCTGCCCATCGCGGCCCGCCTCGCCGACCACCCGGGCATCCAGCTCCACCTCATCGGAGGGCGCGTACGGCACCGTACGCGCGCCGCCGTGGACGCCTGGGCGCTCAGGGCGTACGGCGAGATCCGCGCCGACGTGCTGTTCGTGGCCGCCAACGGCTTCTCCGCCGAACACGGTCTGACCACCCCCGACCTCGCCGAGGCCGCCGTGAAGCGCGCGGCCGTGGCCGCCGCCCGCCGGGTGGTCCTGATCGCCGACTCCTCCAAGCACGGCCAGGAGCACTTCGCCCGCTTCGGCGACCTGAGCGATGTGGACCTGCTGATCACCGACAGCGGGCTGAGCCCCGAAGACGCCGTCGCCATCGAGCGCGGCGGCACGGAAGTAGTGCGCGCATGATCCTCACCGTCACCCCCAACCCGTCACTGGACCGCACCTACGAGGTGCCGTCCCTCGACCGCGGCGAGGTCATCCGCGCCACCGGCGAGCGGATGGACCCGGGCGGCAAGGGCGTGAACGTCTCGCGCGCGGTCGCCGCGGCCGGACAGCGCACCGTCGCGGTCCTGCCGCTCGGCGGCGCCCCGGGCGCGCTCGTCGCCGACCTGCTCGACGCGCAGGGCATCGAGGTCGCGCCGGTTCCGGTCGCCGGGGCCACCCGCTCCAACATCGCCCTCGCCGAGGCCGACGGCGTCCTGACGAAGATCAACGCACCGGGTCCGGAACTGTCCGAGACCGAGCGCGAACTGCTCCTGGAGACCGTACGGCGGCAGTCCGGAGACGCCGCCTGGATCGCCTGCTGCGGCAGCCTCCCGCGCGGCCTTGCCCCCTCCTGGTACGCCGAGCTGGTCGCCCGCACGCACGCCGCCGGTGCCCGGATAGCCCTGGACACCTCGGGGCCCGCGCTGCTGGAGGCGCTGCGGGAGCGGCCCGACGTGGTCAAGCCGAACGCCGAGGAGCTCGCCGGAGCCGTCGGCCGCCCCCTCGCCACCGTCGGCGACGCCCTGAAGGCGGCCGAGGAACTGCGCGCGCTGGGCGCCCGGGCCGTGCTCGCGAGCCTCGGCGCGGACGGGCAGCTGCTGGTGTCCGACGAGGGCGCCTGGTTCGGCAGCGCCCGCGTGGACACCGTCCGCAGCAACGTCGGCGCCGGCGACTCCTCCCTCGCCGGCTTCCTGATCGCCGGTGGCAGCGGCCCGGACGCCCTCGCCTCCGCGGTCGCCCATGGCGCGGCGGCCGTCCAGCTGCCCGGCAGCGTCATGCCGGAGCCGGGCGACCTGGACCCGGCGGCGGTGACGGTCACGGCCGAGGTCCCGGCGGACCGTGTGCTGAAGGAGCCGGTGTCATGACGTACCTCGAGCCGCACGAACCGGACCCCGAGCGGCGCACCTCCCCGTTACTCCCCGCCGCCACCCCCCACCGCACCCCTGTCCCCACCCCCGCCCACCCCGCTGACCGGGCGATACGCGTGCTAAGGAGCCCGCGATGAGCGACATGATCACGGCGGACCTGGTCGATCTCGACCTGTCCGCGGACACCAAGGAAGCGGCGGCGCGTGCCCTCGCCGAGCGCATGGTGGCCCTGGGCCGGGTGACCGACCTGGACGGCTTCCTCGCCGACGTGGCCGCCCGCGAGGCACAGATGCCGACCGGCCTCGACGGCGGCATCGGCATCCCGCACTGCCGCAGCGAGCACGTCACCGAGCCGACGCTCGCCTTCGGGCGCAGCTCCGACGGCATCGACTTCGGCGCGACGGACGGCCCCGCCGACCTGATCTTCCTGATCGCCGCGCCGGCCGGTGCCGACGACGCCCATCTGACGATCCTGTCGTCGCTGGCCCGGCAGCTGATGAACACGGAGTTCACCGACGCGCTGCGCTCGGTGGGCGACGCGGCGGCCGCGGCGGCGCTCATCAGGGGCGACGAGCCCGAGGCGTCCGAGCCGACGGCTTCCGAAGACACCGTGGCGTCGGCGGGAGCGGCCTCTCCCGCCGCCGCCACGGTCACCGACGACGACTCAGGGGCCGATGGCGCTCCCGAGGAGCGCCCGTTCCGCATCGTCGCCGTCACCTCCTGTCCCACCGGCATCGCCCACACCTACATGGCGGCGGAGTCGCTGGAGAACGCCGGCCGTGAGGCGGGCGTCGAGGTCACCGTCGAGACACAGGGCTCGGCCGGTTTCACCCGCCTCGACCCGGAGGTCATCGCGGCGGCGGACGGCGTGATCTTCGCCCACGACGTCTCCGTACGGGAGAAGGACCGCTTCGCCGGCAAGCCGACCGTCGACGTCGGTGTGAAGGCGGGCATCAACCGCCCCGCCGAACTCATCGCCGAGGTCCGCGAGAAGGCCGCGCGCGGCGAGGTCACCTCCGGCTCCCCGGGCGCCACGCCCGTCGAGCGCACCGGCGACTCCGGAGAGGGCTACGGCACCAAGCTGCGCAAGTGGCTGATGTCCGGCGTCAGTTACATGGTCCCGTTCGTCGCGGCGGGCGGTCTGCTGATCGCCCTCGGCTTCGCGATCGGCGGCTACAAGGTCAACAAGGCCCCGTCGGTGATGGACCACTTCCTGTGGATGCAGGCCGACAGCTGGGCGGCCCTGCTCTTCCAGATCGGCGGCGTCGCTTTCGGCTTCCTCGTCCCGGTCCTGGCCGGCTACATCGCCTACGGCATGGCCGACCGGCCAGGGCTGGTGCCCGGCTTCGTCGGCGGCTCGATCGCCCTGACCATCAACGCCGGTTTCCTCGGCGGCCTGGCGGCCGGTCTGATCGCCGGTGGCGTGGTGATCGCGATCCAGAAGGTGAACATCCCGCAGGCGCTGCGCGGCATCATGCCGGTGGTGGTGATCCCGCTGATCTCCTCGGCGATCGTCGGGTTCCTGATGTTCGTCGTCATCGGCAAGCCCATCGCCGAGGCGCAGAAGGGCATGACCGACTGGCTGAACGGTCTGTCCGGCGCCAACGCCGTCCTGCTCGGCACCCTCCTCGGCCTGATGATGTGCTTCGACCTCGGCGGCCCCGTCAACAAGGTCGCCTACACCTTCGCCACGGCCGGTATCGCGGTGTCCGACCCCAGCGACTCCGCGATGAAGATCATGGCGGCGGTCATGGCGGCCGGCATGGTGCCCCCGCTGGCGATGGCCCTGGCCACGACCGTGCGCGGCAAGCTCTTCAACGCCACCGAGCGCGAGAACGGCAAGGCCGCCTGGGTCCTCGGCGCCTCCTTCATCTCCGAGGGCGCGATCCCCTTCGCCGCGGCCGACCCGCTGCGCGTCATCCCGGCCTCCATGGCGGGCGGCGCGATCACCGGCGCCCTGTCGATGGCCTTCGGCGCCACCCTGCGCGCCCCGCACGGCGGCATCTTCGTGGTCCCGCTGATCGGCAACCCGTTCCTCTACCTGGTCGCCATCGCCGCGGGCGTCTGCGTCACGACGGCCCTGGTGATCGTCCTGAAGGGCATGCGCAAGCAGGCCCCGGGAGCCGCCGCGGCAGCCGGCGAGGGCACCGCGGCCCCGGCGGCGGAGAGCAAGCAGCCGGTGGCGGCGTGACACCCGTCGAGGTCCGTCCCTTTCGGGGCATGTGAACCGTTCATGCCACCTGCGAGATAGATCACGAAAATCACGGCCCGGGACCGAAGTCCCGGGCCGTGGTGTCTACTGGAGCGCATGCCTGAGCACCTCTCCGGGTGGCCCGAAGGCCACTCCCTCCCCGCTCTCCCGCAACAGCGGCAGACAGGCCCCCGGTCGGAGTCCGTGGAGCTCACCACGGAGGAGAGAGACGCCTTCACCGAGCTGGTGCGCCAGTTGGGCGGAGACCGGGGCGTCTAGGCAGACCGCGCCCTACGAAAGCTGCGCCGCCCGCCGCTCCATCGCATCGCGCGCCGCGTCCTCACTGCCGTACACCTCGCACATGTGCCGCCCGTCCGGCGTCGCCGTGTGCTCGACCTCCCACAGGGAGAGCTCCGCGCCGTCCCGTAGCAGGAACGCGTGCTCGTAGAGCGAGAAGCCCAGCCCCGCCCGCCCGGCGCGGCAGGGGCGGCCGAAGGCCTGGGTGATCTGATGGCCGGACGCCGTCGCCAGCAGGGCCGCCGTGTCCGCTCCCGGCCGGTCCGTGTTCTCCGCCCGGCGCAGTAAACGGCGCGCGTGGTCCGCCGAGTCGTCGGCGGCATAGGCGTGCCGGGGCGCGGGGACCGGCGACAGCTGCACCGTCACCGGCAGCTCGAAGTCGGGCGTGTCCGGCGGCAGCGGCAGACGCGCGGTCGCGGCCCGCAGCTCCTCCTCGTCCACGTAGACCTCGTGCTGCGGTTCGCTGCCCAGTGCCGTGTTGTGGACGAGCTCCCACAGGGTGAGCGCCGAACCGTCGGCGAGCAGCCACGTGTGCCGGTACGTCTCCCGGTGCAGGCCCGCGCTGTGGTGCGCGGAGTGCAGCGAACCGTCGTGGGCCAGGGCGCAGTCCAGCCGCCTTATCGTCTCGTCCGGTAGCTCGAAGGAGTTCAGGGCGCGGCCGAGGAGTCGCGCGAGGTGCTCCTCCGGAGACTCGGGCGAGTCGTGGGGTTCGTACGCTGCCGTCTCGTACGGAACGCTCAAGGTTTCTCCCGGCGTTGCTGCATGTCACCTTGTGGGTGCATACCGTAGCCCCTCGGTCGGACATCATGTCCGGGAACCGAGAAAACGTACGTCCGGGAAAACGCGCGGGCCGCGCGAAAAGTTCCCGCGCGGCCCGGCCGGTCCGTCAAAAATCCCAGTTGGGGCGGATGTTCAGTCGCTCACGACGCGCTGCCCGCGACCCACTGGCTCCATGCCATGTTCCAGCCGTTGAGCCCGTTGTCCGGCGACACCGTCTTGTCGGGGGAGTTCTTCACGATCACCACGTCGCCGATGAGCGAGTTGTCGTAGAACCACTTGGCGGGCGTGCTGCCCCCGGCGCCCTGGACGTCCGCGAGGCCGACGCAGCCGTGGCTGGTGCCCTGGCGTCCGAAGGGCGGATTGCCCTTGTTGTACCAGTAGTTGCCGTGGATGAACGTGCCGGACGTCGTCAGACGCATCGCGTGCGGCACGTCCGGGATGTCGTACTCACCGCCGAGGCCGACCGTCCGGCTGTTCATCCGGGTCTGCGTGAACTTCTCCGAGATCACCATCTGCCCGTTGTACGTGGTGTGCTCCGGGCTGCCCGCCGAGATCGGGATCGTCTTGATGGTCTTGCCGTCCCGGACGACCGTCATGGTCTGCGTGTTGACGTCGACCGTGGAGACCTGCGAGCGCCCGACGGTGAAGGTGACCGTCTTCTTCTGCACGCCGTAGACGCCCTTCGCGCCCTCGACCCCGTCCAGGTCGATCTTCATCGTCACCTTGGAGCCGGCCTTCCAGTACTCCTCGGGCCGGAAGTCGAGCCGCTGCCCGTTGAACCAGTGCCCGACCACCTTCTGCCCGCTGCTGGAGGTGACCGTGATGCGCGACTGCACGGCCTTCCGCTCGGTGATGGCCTTGTCGAAGGTGAACGACACCGGCATGCCCGCACCGACCGTGGTGCCGTTGTCCGGCGTGTACGTCCCGATGAAGCTGTTCGACGACGACACCGTCGTGAAGATCGAGTTGGCCGCGGCCGTCCGGCCGTCCGTGTCCTTCGCGGTCGCCGATATCTGGTACTTCGTGCCGCGCTCCAGCTGCTCCTTCGGCTTCCACGCCTTGCCGTCGGAGGAGATGGAGCCCGGCACGGCCTGACCGTCGCCCGCCACCGTCATCTTCACGTCGGTCAGCTTGCCGTCGCTGACCTTCACGCCGGTCGCGTTGATGGACGCGCCCGTCGAACCGTCCTTCGCCGAGATGGCGATCTTCGCGACGGACGTGTTGCCCGTGCCCTTGCCGCCCTTGGCGTCGTCATCGGCGGTGGCGCTGCCACCGCAGGCGGTGAGCGTCAGGGCGCCGACCATCAGGGCGGCACAGGCCCCCAGTGTGCGCCGCGCAGCAATGTCCGGCGTTGTCACGGGCTGCTCCCAGTTCGTGTGATGTGAGTGATCCGCTCCAGTACGTGAAGGAAGAGGGACCGGGCAGCCGTTCGGGTTGCGTCCGACCGCCAGGAACGACATCACCGTTACATGGCCGCGACAATGTCCGGCATCGCTGTGGGGCCGCTGTGGGAGCCCGCCCGCTCACTGGCCCGCGTACAACTCCCCGTACGACGGCCACGCCCCGCCAGGACCGTCGACCGGCTCGGCGGCGCGCACCGCCCGCACGATCGCGCGGGTCACCACATCGGCGCCGGCCGCGAGGACCTCGTTGAGGGCGAGCGGGTTCGCGGCGTCCAGGGCACGGTCTCCCGTCGCCAGCGCGAACACCGTGTCCCCGTCGTTGAGGAGGTGCACGGGCCGCACCGCGCGGGCGATGCCGTCGTGAGCCGTGCCGGCCAGCTTCTGTGCCTGGGGCTTCGACAGCTCCGCGTCCGTGGCTACCACCGCGAGCGTGGTGTTGAGCGGCGGAGGCGCGCTCCTCGCGGCCGTCTCGGCGAGGCGCCGCCGCGCGGCCGCGTGGACCTCCGCCTCCGGGTACTCCACCCGCCCCTGGAACAACTCCCCGTACAGCACCCCCGTTTCCGGATCGACCGTCGAACCCGCCGCGTTGGCCACCACCAGCGCGGCCACCGTGACACCCGAGCCGAGCACCGTGCTCGCGCTGCCGATACCTCCCTTCACCACCCCGGTCACCGCCCCCGTGCCGGCGCCCACACAGCCCTGGGCCACCCGCGCGCCGAGCTCGCTCGCCGCGGCCGCCTCGACCGCGGCCCGTCCGGTGGCCGCGTCCGGCCGGGCCCGGAAATCGCCGCCCCGCCCCAGATCGAAGACACAGGCGGCGGGCACCACCGGCACCACATGCGCCGGGTCCGCCCCGACCCGGATCCCGCGCCCCCTCTCCTCCAGCCAGGCCATCACCCCCGAGGCGGCGTCCAGCCCGTAGGCGCTGCCGCCGGTCAGCACGATCGCCTCGACCTTCCGCACCACGTTGCGCGGGTCGAGCGCGTCCGTCTCCTTGGTCCCGGGGCCACCGCCCCGCACGTCCACGGCGGCCACGGCCCCGCCCTCCGGGGCGAGCACGACCGTGGTGCCGGTGAGCCAGCCGTCGCCGGCGCGGGTCGCATGCCCCACGCGCAGGCCGGAGACATCCGTCAGAGCGTCCACCAGAGCGTCAACTGTCATGGCGCCCAGTGTTGTCCAGTCGTCGGCCGTCATGGGCCGTCGTGGCGGTCGCGGCCCTCACGGGTGTCGCGGGCGTACTGGGCGCGCCGGGCGTACCGGGCGCACCGGGCCGGTCGGTGCCGTCAGGCCGTCCGGCTCGAAGGCACCTGGGCTCTCGCCGGGCGCGCGGCCAGCGTCTCTCCCGCCACCACCGACAGCGCGCAGACCACGCCCGCCGTGAGCACCGCCCAGTCACCCAGGAAGGTGCAGCAGATCACCAGCAGTGCCGTCGTCGGCAGCACCAGCTGCTGGGTGATGCCCGCCTTGAAGTGACGCGAGTGCAGGGCCCAGACGGTGAGCAGATACAGGGCCGTCGGCAGGGTCACGGCGGCCGACGCCGCCAGCGTCGAGATGTGCGCCTTGCCGACCGTCTGCTCCACCGCCACCTCCAGTCCGGCCCCGATCGCGGCCGCCGAGGCGAAGACCACATAGTGGCCGTAGCCCCACAGGAACGCCTGCCGGTTGGACCGCAGATGGCCGTGGATGGGCACCACGAAGTAGATCCACCACGCGGCGAAGATGATCAGCAGCCCGCCCGACGCGATGGGGAGGAGCTCGCCCAGTGCGTCGTTCTCGTCGATACCGGACTTCACGGCGATCGTGGCCGCGGCGATCGTCTCCCCGAGCACGATGATGGTGAACAGCCCGTAGCGCTCCGCGATATGGCGGGGATGCCAGGCCGTGGGGTGCCCCCTCTCCGCGAAGAGCGGCACGCACATCTCCAGCAGCGCCATCACCAGGAACCACCAGGGCCGGGCGTCCTCGGGCAGGAGCAGCAGACCCAGCCAGCCGACCTGGCACAGCAGCACACCGCCGGCGTAGCGCAGGGCCGTCGTCCGCTCCGGGCCCTCGGCTGTGCGGGCCGCCCGCAGCCACTGCGTCACCAGGGCCAGCCGCATGATCACGTAACCCAGCCAGACAACGAAGTAGTCGTGCTCCTCGAACGCCTGTGAGACCCCCGCCGCGAGGACCAGCACACCCGCGATCTGCACCAGCGTGACGACCCGGTACAGCACGTCGTCGTTGTCGTATGCCGAGGCGAACCATGAGAAGTTCATCCACGCCCACCACACGGCGAAGAACACCATCGCGTAGTCGAGGATCCCCTCGCCCGCATGCCCCTCGGCGACGGAGTGCACCAGCTGGATGCCCGCCTGGGCGACGGCCACGACGAAGCACAGGTCGAAGAAGAGCTCCAGCGGCGAGGCCGTCCGATGCGCCTCGTCGCGTCCGCGGGCCCTGAGCCTGCGCAGCGGTCCCCGGTCGTCGCCGGGCGGGCCGGAGGAGCCGGGCGGGGGAGGTGGGCTGGACGTCATGATTCCCAGCACAGCAGAAGGCGCGGGGATTTTCTCCGCGACCGTACCCTGGACGCATGAGTAGCGCCCCCGATCCCGAACCGCGCGCGCCGAAGCCCGCGCTGGTCTTCGACGACCCGCTCGACCAGCAGTCCTCCGACGACACCGACCGCGGCTGGGGCGAGCGCACCGACTCCGGCGGCGGCGCGGCCGACCTCAAGCGCTTCCTCGACGAGAAGCCGCCCCACCACATCTGAGCCGGCCGGCTCCGCCACGTCTGAGCCAGGCAGTCCCACCCTCTCCGGGCAAGGCCGCCCCACCCCCTCTGCGCCGCCCGTGGCGTTACCGCTCCTGCTGGTCGGGCCCCGGACCGCGCTGTGCGACCAGCGCGTCCCGGATCTCCTTCAGCACCTCCAGCTCGGTCACCTCCAGGACCTCCTGCGTGCCCTCCTTCGCCTTGCGGCGGGCCTCCTGGCGGGCCAGGTACTTGGCCATGGGCAGGACCATCAGGAAGTAGACGACCGCGGCCGTGATCACGAAGCTCAAGGTGGCGCCGAGGACGGAGCCCCAGGCGATCTGGATGCCCTCCTCGCCCTTGCACGTCGAGCTCAGGCAGGAGCTGTAGTGGTCGAGGTTCTTGGTCCCGATGGCCCCGACGACCGGGTTGATGATCCCCTTGACCACGGCGTTGACGATGTTCGTGAACGCGGCGCCGATCACCACCGCCACAGCCAGATCGACGACGTTCCCGCGCATCAGGAAGGCCTTGAAGCCCTCCCAGAGGCTCGGTTCCTTCTTCTCGCTCACCTCGGGGCCTTTCCTCGCACGAGCAGCTTATGGAACAAAACGCTCCGCAACCTACGTCACGCTTGGGCCGAACCGAGTACCTGGGTCCCTCGAACGAGGGCCTTGACGAGATCGTGCACAGCATCACCACAACGTCACCGCCAACCGCGACGTGGTGCTCGCCCCGGCGAGCCGGGCCGCGGTGGCACGCGGCACCGAGAGCACGACCAGCGCCCCGCCGTCGGTCGCGCCCTCCAGAGGCTCCGGCACCTTCGTCACCCTGGCCCCGCGCGCGACCACACGGGCATCACCGCCCGTCGCCGTCCCCTCGGCGGCGATGACGTCGACCCGGTCGCCCGGCCGCAGCAGCCGTACCGTCGCCGCGTCGGCGATCCGGATCGGTGCCGTCACCCCACCGGGTGCCACAGCCCCCGCGCCACCGCGCGTCCCCGCAGCACCGAGCGTCCCCGCGGACCGCTCCCCGGACGCCGAGGCCGTGTGCGCGGGGGACTGACCACGGGGCTGACCACGGGCTCCGTCACCGTCACGCGGTCCCGCCGCCACCAGCGCGGTCGCGGTGACCGCGAGCCCGACGGCCAGGGCCCGCCGTCGGTGCCGCCCGAGCCGGCCCGACCGGTACCGGCCCCCGCGCACCCGCACGGGATCGAAGCGCGGCACCTCGCGCGTCGCGGGCGCCTCGGGGCCGGGCGGGAGCGCGGTGACGGGTGAGCCGGCGGAAAGGGAGGACGTGAGCGGAGCGAGGGACACGGGAACCACCACCTGGGACGAGGACCGGATGCGCTCCCCACGATGAGGCCTCCCGCCGCCGCCCGCTCAGGCCTGTGGAGCTACCCCCAAGCTGTGGACAACTCCCTCACCCGAACGGCAAGTTCCGCCCTCCCTCAGAAAGGGGGGCCTGCCGGTCACGGCAACACGAACCCCGGATCCATCCCACCCAACGCCCCGCCACACAGACAGTCCCGCTCGTCCTCCCCCGGCAACCCGGCCACCGCGTCGAACAGCACCCCCCGCAGCCGCCCCACGTTCGCCGCGAACACCCGCAGCACCTCGTCGTGCGAGACGCCCTCCCCGCTCTCGGCACCCGCGTCGAGGTCGGTGACCAGGGTCAGGGACGTGTAGCAGAGCTCCAGCTCACGGGCGAGCGCCGCCTCGGGGTGCCCGGTCATCCCCACCACCGACCAGCCCTGCGCCTGGTGCCACAACGATTCGGCACGGGTCGAGAAGCGCGGCCCCTCGACCACGACCAGCGTGCCGCCGTCCACCGGCTCCCACTCCCGGCCGCGTGCCGCCTTCAGCGCGACGGCCCGCCCGGCGGAGCAGTAGGGGTCGGCCAGCGACACGTGCACCACGTTCGGCACCGACCCGTCGGGCAGCGGCTCTCCGTCGAAGTACGTGTTCGCGCGGGACTTCGTGCGGTCGACCAGTTGGTCCGGCACCAGCAGCGTGCCCGGCCCGTACTCGGGACGCAGACCGCCCACGGCGCACGGGGCGAGCACCTGGCGCACGCCGACCGACCGCAGCGCCCACAGATTGGCCCGGTAGTTGATCCGGTGCGGCGGCAGGTGGTGGCCCCGCCCGTGCCTCGGCAGGAAGGCGACGCGCCGGCCGGCGACCTCGCCGAGGAAGAGGGAATCGCTGGGCGAGCCGTACGGGGTGTCGACCCGCACCTCGGTCACGTCGTCGAGGAAGGAGTAGAACCCGGAGCCGCCGATGACGCCGATCCCGGCGCCCTGCCCGTCCGCCGGGCCTGCCACGTCCGCAGAGCCCACCACATCCGCCGAGCCCGCCACGTTCGCCTTGTTCGCCATGTCCGCACCCTAACCGCACGCACAAACGCCGAGGACCCCGTCGCCCGAAGGCGGCAGGGTCCCGGAGGGATCAGGTCTTACGCGGCGGTGGTGCTGCTGCTGGTGGAGCTGCCCGAGCCCGACGAGGAGCTCGAAGACGAGCTGGAGGAAGAGCTCGAGCCGGAGCCCGAGCCGGAGTCGGAGGACGACGAGGAGCTCGACGACTTCGCCGGGGAGCTGCTCGAGGAGGAGCCGCGGCTGTCGTTCCGGTAGAAGCCGGAGCCCTTGAAGACGATGCCGACCGCCGAGAACACCTTCTTCAGGCGGCCCTGGCAGTTCGGGCACTCGGTAAGGGCGTCGTCGGTGAACTTCTGCACCGCCTCGAGGCCCTCGCCGCACTCGGTGCACTGGTACTGGTAGGTCGGCACTGTCTTCCTCCTGGCACTCTCACTCGATGAGTGCTAACGACGGTCCATAGTGACGTATTCCAGCCGCTCAGTCCACTGCCACCGGCACGCGGTGACCCACGCCACGTGCGACCGTCCGCCCGTGGGCACGCCCCGACAGCCGGGAACGCAGGGCCAGGAGGGTCGCCAGGGCGAGCACCGTGCCGCCCATGGGCACCAGGAAACCGGCACCGTCCCAGAGACGGTCCTCCAGTTGCCCGGCGACGGTGACGGCGGCCGCCTGGCCGAGTGCCACCGCGCCGGTCAGCCAGGTGAAGGCCTCGGTACGGGCACCGGCCGGGACCAGACCGTCGACCAGGGTGTAGCCGGTGATCAGGGCGGGCGCGATGCACATGCCGACCAGCAGGCCGAGACCCGCCAGGACCGGCACCGAGTGGGCGGCCCACAGGCCCGACGCGGTGAGGGCGAGCGCTGTGTAGCCGATGACCAGGCGCCGCTGCGGGGCCGCCTTCCAGGCGATCGCGCCGCAGACGAGGCCGGAGATCATGTTGCCCGCGGCGAAGACGCCGTAGAGGACGCCGTTCAGGCCCGGTTCGCCGATCGACTCGGTGAACGCGGCCAGCGAGACCTGCATGCCGCCGAAGACGGCACCGATGCCCAGGAAGGTCACCATCAGCACGCGCACCCCGGGGACGCGCAGCGCGGAGGTGTGCTCCACGCGCGCGTGGCCGACGGCTTCGACCGAGGGCTGGGTGCCCTTCTGGGCGGCGAACAGCAGACCGCCGATCAGCGTCAGCGAGGCCTCGGTGACCAGCCCGGCGGCCGGGTCGATCGCCGTGCACAGGGCGGTGGCCAGCAGCGGTCCGACGACGAAGGTCAGTTCGTCCGTGACGGACTCGAAGGCCGCCGCGGTGGTCATCAGGGGCGAGTCCTTGAGCTTCACCCCCCAGCGGGCCCGCACCATGGGCCCGACCTGTGGCACCGAGGCGCCGGTCGGGACGGCCGCGACGAACACCGCCCACAGCGGGGCGTCCAGCAGCGCGAGCGCCGTCAGCGTCAGCCCGGAGACCGCGTGCAGCAGCACTCCGGGGATCAGCACGGCACGCTGTCCGTAGCGGTCGGCGAGGCGGCCGCTGTAGGGCGCGAACAGGGCCATGGAGACACCGGTGACGGCCGCGGCGGCGCCCGCCGCTCCGTAGGAGCCGGTGGTGTGCTGCACCAGCAGCACGATGGAGATCGTCAGCATCGCGAACGGCTGGCGTGCCGCGAAGCCGGGGAGCAGGAACGTCCAGGCGCCGCGGGTGCGCAGCAGCCGGCCGTATCCGGGGCGGGCGGAAGCCGTCGAGTTCTGCGAGATCTTCGCGTTCTTCGAGTCCTTCGACTTCTCCGAGGTGACCGTGGATGCCACGGCCCGTGCCTTTCTGCCGCCTGGTAGCGCGGCCCGGCAGGCGGGCGGCGCCGAGAGCTGTCCTCTTGCGCGGATCTGCGGTAGATGCCGGGGCCCGGTGAGGAGGGACGTCCCGACCGCCATACGGTCGCGCCAGCTCTGCGTCAGACAGAGTTGGTTCGATCTTGGGTCAGACGTTCATCGTACAGGGACCCGTCTCAACGACTCGCGCCGTCCGTCCCCAGCCACCCGGCCAGCTTGCCGCCGTGGCCCACCGACCGCAGCCGCTTCTCCGTGGCGTCCCGGACCGGGTCCGTGGCCACGACGAGCAGCTCGTCCCCGCGCTGCAGCACCGTCGTGGGAAGCGGAACGAACGATTCGTTCGCGCGCACGACGAGGGTCACGGCGGCACCGGGCGGCAGCCGTAGCTCGGCCACCTCCACGCCGTGCATCTTCGACCCCTCGGGGATCGCCACGGACAGCAGATGCCCGCGCAGCCGCTCCAGCGGGGCCGACTCGATGCCGAGGTCGGCGGCCTCCGAACCGTCGCCCAGGCGCAGCTTGCGGGCCAGCCACGGCAGCGTCGGGCCCTGGACCAGGGTGTAGACGACGACCAGGACGAAGACGATGTTGAAGATCCGGCGGCTGGCGTCGACGCCCTCCACCATGGGGATGGTCGCCAGAATGATGGGCACGGCCCCGCGCAGTCCCGCCCAGGACATCAGGGCCTGCTCACGCCAGGGCACCCGGAACGGCGTCAGGCAGAACACCACGCTCAGCGGACGCGCCACCATGGTCAGCACCAGACCGATGGCGAGGGCGGGCACGATGTCGTCGCCCAGCTCGTGCGGTGTGACCAGCAGGCCGAGCAGGACGAACATGCCGATCTGGGCCATCCAGCCGAGTCCGTCGGCGAAGCCGCGCGTGGCCGGCCAGTGCGGCAGCCGCGCGTTGCCCATCACCATCGCGGCGAGGTACACCGCGAGGAAGCCGCTGCCGTGGGCGAGCGCGCCCGCCGCGTACGCCACCGTGGCGATCGCCATGACGGCGATCGGGTAGAGGCCGGAGGCGGGCAGTGCCACATGCCGCAGCCCCCAGGAGCCCAGCCAGCCCACCGCGAGCCCGATGGCCGCGCCGATGGCCAGCTCCAGCAGGATCACGCCCAGCAGGACGTACCAGTGCTCGACCGGGCCCGACGCGGACAGGGAGACCACGAGGATGACCACGGGGGCGTCGTTGAAGCCGGACTCGGCCTCCAGCGTGCCCGTCACGCGCGCGGGGAGGGGCAGTTTGCGCAGCACGGAGAAGACGGCCGCCGCGTCGGTCGAGGAGACGACCGCCCCGATGATGAGCGCCTGCCGCCACTCGAGACCGATCAGGTAGTGCGCGGCCGACGCCGTGACCCCGACGCTCACCGCGACACCGGCCAGCGCCAGTGCCGTGGCGGCCGGCAGGGCCGGCTTGATCTCCTTCCACTTCGTGCCCAGACCGCCCTCGGCCAGGATCACGACCAGGGCCGCGTATCCGATGACCTGGGTCAGCTCGGCGTTGTCGAAGTGGATGTCGCCCACGCCGTCCTGGCCCATGGCGACGCCTATGCCCAGGTAGACGAGCAGGCTGGGGAGCCCGCTGCGCGAGGAGATCCGTACCGCTGCGACGGCGACGAGCAGGACGAGCGAGCAGACGAGCAGGAGCTGGTTGAGGTGGTGAACAGTCAGCGGCCGAATCCTTCCCTGGCCCGCACGCACGCGCGCGTGGGCTCACGTACATCGCACATGAAGCTGTGGCGCACCGCGCCAACTACTTCGTTACCTTACCTAACTCTTGACGATTTCTTGACGCTTCCGAGGGTGAGATCGAACGTTCGTCCGTGCCGGTTCTCGACTCCGCGTCAAGGGGCGCAAGGCCCTGCGCCTATCGTTGCTCCAGCGCTCAGTTAAAAGCACAGCCGAACCTGCCGCTCGCGTTAGGACAGCAAGGACAGCGATGCCCCCCAACACCACCGCCTCCACGGGTCAGCAGCCCGGCAAGTCCGGCAGGAGAAAGGGGCGCAAAGCCCGACTGGTCCTGATCGTCCTGGTGCTGGCCCTCATCGGGGGCGTGGCCTTCGGCGGGTACTGGTCCGTCAGCACCGTCCGGGCCTCCTTCCCGCAGACCACGGGAACCCTCACGCTCAAGGGCCTCTCGGGACCGGTCGAGGTCAAACGGGACAACTACGGCATCCCGCAGATCTATGCCTCGTCCGACGCGGACCTGTTCATGGCGCAGGGCTACGTCCAGGCGCAGGACCGGTTCTACGAGATGGACGTACGCCGCCACATGGCCTCCGGGCGGCTGTCGGAGATGTTCGGCAAGAGCCAGGTCGACAACGACGAGTTCCTGCGCACGCTCGGCTGGGACCGGGTCGCGAAGAAGGAGTACGACACCAAGCTGTCGGCCTCCACGAAGAAGTACCTCCAGGCGTACTCCAAGGGGGTCAACTCCTACCTCCAGGGCAAGGACGGCAAGGACATCTCCCTGGAGTACGCGGCGCTCGGCTTCACCAACGACTACAAGCCGCAGAACTGGACCCCGGTCGACTCGGTCTCCTGGCTGAAGGCGATGGCCTGGGACCTGCGCGGCAACATGCAGGACGAGATCGACCGCGCCCTGCTGACCAGCCGCCTCGGCCCGAAGGAGGTCGCCGACCTGTACCCGGAGTATCCGTCCGGCCGCAACAAGGCGATCGTCCAGGAGGGCCAGTACAACGAGCTGACGGGCACGTTCGAACAGGGCGGCACGAGTGGCACGTCCGGCACGAGCGGTGGTTCCACCGGCACCGGCGGCTCCACGGGCACCGGCGGCTCCACGGGCACCGGCGCCTCTGCCGGCACCGGGAGCGGCTCGGGCACGCAAGGCCTCCAGAGCCAGCTCAGCGGCCTCACCAAGGTCCTGGACGACCTCCCGCCGGCCGTCGGCGTGAACGGCGACGGCATCGGCTCCAACTCCTGGGTCGTCTCCGGGGAGCACACGATCACCGGCAAGCCGCTGCTGGCCAACGACCCGCACCTGTCGCCCTCGCTGCCCTCCGTCTGGTACCAGATGGGCCTGCACTGCCGCAGCGTCTCCAGCGCCTGCCAGTACGACGTCAGCGGGTACACCTTCGCGGGCATGCCCGGCGTGATAATCGGTCACAACCAGGACATCGCCTGGGGCATGACCAACTCCGGCGTCGACGTCACGGACCTCTACCTGGAGAAGATCACCGGCAACGGCTACCAGTACGACGGCAAGATCAAGCCGTTCGAGACGCGCGAGGAGACCATCAAGGTCGCCGGCGGCGAGCCCAAGAAGATCGTCGTCCGTGAGACCAACAACGGACCCCTGCTGTCGGACCGTGACGAAGAGCTGGTGAAGGTCGGCAAGAAGGCCGGCGTCGACACCGCCGCACCCGACAGAGGCGACGGCTACGGCGTCGCGCTGCGCTGGACCGCGCTGCAGCCCGGCACCACCATGGACGCCGTCTTCGCCATGGACAAGGCGAAGGACTGGAACGGCTTCCGCAAGGCCGCCGCGCAGTTCGAGGTGCCCTCGCAGAACCTGATCTACGCCGACACCCAGGACAACATCGGCTACACCCTCCCGGGCAGGATCCCCACGCGCGCGGAGGGCGACGACGGCTCGCTCCCCGCGCCCGGCTGGGACCCCAAGCACCGCTGGACCGGCTACGTCGAGCAGGACGCCCTGCCGTACGAGTACAACCCGAAGCGTGGCTACATCGTCACCGCCAACCAGGCCGTGATCGACCCGGACAAGTACCCCTACACGCTGACCAAGGACTGGGGCTACGGCACGCGCAGCCAGCGCATAAGCGATCTGATCCAGTCGAAGATCAAGGACGGCGGCAAGGTCTCCACGGACGACATGCGCCAGATGCAGCTGGACAACAGCAGCGAGATCGCCCGGCTGCTGGTGCCCACGCTGCTGAAGATCGACCCCGAGAACAAGGACGTCCGCGAGGCGCAGAAGCTCCTCGAGGGCTGGGACTACACCCAGGACGCCGACTCGGCCGCCGCGGCCTACTTCAACGCGGTCTGGCGCAACATCCTCAAGCTCGCCTTCGGCAACAAGCTGCCCAAGGAACTGCGGCCCAGGGGCCAGTGCCTGTACGTCGATCCGGTCAACACCACCGGTCCCGCCGACGAGGCCGAGAAGGTCCGCGAGTGCGGCCAGCGCGACCCCGACCAGGCGCAGCCCGACGGCGGTGACCGCTGGTTCGAGGTGGTCCGCAAGCTGATGGAGCAGCCCGACAGCGACTGGTGGAAGACGCCCGAGGCGGGCACCCGTCCCCCGGCCGCCAACCGCGACCAGCTGTTCAGGCGGGCCATGATCGACGCCCGCTGGGAGCTGACCGCCAAGCTCGGCAAGGACATCGACAGCTGGAGCTGGGGCCGGCTGCACCGCCTGTTCCTGGACAACCAGACCCTCGGCACCGAGGGCCCCGGTTTCGTCCAGTACGCCCTCAACCGCGGCCCGTGGGAGCTCGGCGGCGGCGAGGCGACGGTCAACGCGACCGGCTGGAACGCCGCCGCCGGCTACAGCGTCGTCTGGGTGCCGTCCATGCGGATGGTCGTGAACCTCGGCGATCTCGACAAGTCGAAGTGGATCAACCTCTCCGGCGCGTCCGGGCACGCCTACAGCGCCCACTACGTCGACCAGACGGACAAGTGGGCCGAGGGCGAACTGTTGCCGTGGTCCTACTCGGACAAGGCGGTCGAGAACAGCGCGACCGACAAGCTGGTGCTCAAGCCCTGAGCCTGGTGCTCAAGCCCTGAGCCGCTGACGCCCGCACGACGGGAACGGCCCTCCACGCGCGCGTGGAGGGC
>NZ_JBSHKH010000154.1:0-17895 GCF_053643595.1 Streptomyces sp. NPDC055506
CAGGCTGGTGCCCGGCCGGTCTCAATTCCTAGATCTCGCCCCGCAGTTTGGCGAGCGCCTCGGCAAGGATCGCCTCGCCGTCCGCGTCGCTGCGGCGCTCCCGCACATACGCCAGGTGCGTCTTGTAGGGCTCGGTGCGCGGCGGGTCCGGGGGGTTGTCCCGGTCCTGGCCTGCCGGGAATCCGCAGCGGGGACAGTCCCAGGTTTCGGGCACCTGCGCGTCGCTGGCGAAGCTCGGCTGGGTCTCGTGTCCGTTGGAGCACCAGAAGGAGATGCGCAGCCGCGGCGCGGACTCGCCGCGCTCGGCCTCGCCCATCGGCCCCGCCCCGACCCGGCTTCCCCGGATCGCGTTGCCACTTGCCACGGTCGTAACTCCCTGCGTGATGGTGCCGCGAAGCGAGTCGGCGTTCCGCTTCGCTGCGAGCGCCTCAGTCTACGTAAGGCCCAACGCGCGTCCAGTGATTGGAGTTACAACCCTCACACGAAGACGCAAGCCCCATGATAGGCCGCGCTCAGCTGCGCGTACCGAACATGGGGCCTTGCGTACGGGTTCCGTGCGGATTGCGTCTCGGTCAGTTGTTCACCTTCATCAGGATGCCGAGCACGACAATGCACGCGAACCAGCCCAGACCGACCACGACGGTGATCCGGTCGAGGTTGCGCTCGGCGACCGAGGAGCCGCCGACGGAGGACTGCATGCCGCCACCGAACATGTCGGAGAGGCCGCCGCCCTTCCCCTTGTGCATCAGCACCAGCAGCATCAGCAGCAGGCTGAAGACGATCAGGGCGATCGAGAACCCCATAACCACGGCTGGACCAACTTCCTCGGATTCTGACGGACGACGCGGGGCCCAGCACACATGCTGGACCCCGCAAGGGTACGACGTTACGCCGCTACCGCATACTCACTGGTCGCGGAACCGCACGATCTTGACGAACTCGTCGGCGTCCAGTGAGGCGCCGCCGACCAGGGCGCCGTCGATGTCGGCCTGGGCCATGATCTCGGCGACGTTGCCCGCCTTGACCGAGCCTCCGTACTGGATGCGGACCTTGTCGGCCAGGTCCTGCGAGTACAGCTCGGCGATCTTGCCGCGGATCGCCGCGCAGACCTCCTGGGCGTCCCCGGCTCCGCAGACCTTGCCGGTGCCGATGGCCCAGACGGGCTCGTAGGCGATCACGACGGTCTCGGCCTGCTCGGCGGGGAGGTCCTTCAGACCGCCCTCGACCTGGGCGAGGGTGTGGGAGACGTGGTTGCCCGCCTCGCGGACCTCCAGCTCCTCACCGACGCACAGGATGGGGGTCAGGCCGTGCTTGTAGGCGGCCTTGACCTTGGCGTTCACCAGCTCGTCGGTCTCGGCGTGGTACTGGCGCCGCTCGCTGTGGCCGATCGCGACGTACGAGCACTTCAGCTTGGCCAGCATGGGGCCGGAGATCTCGCCGGTGAAGGCACCGCCGTCGTGCGCCGAGACGTCCTGGGCGCCGTACTTGATCTTGAGCTTGTCGCCGTCGACCAGGGTCTGCACGGAGCGCAGGTCGGTGAAGGGCGGCAGGACGGCGACCTCGACGGCCTCGTAGTCCTTGTCGGCCAGGGCGAAGGCGAGCTTCTGGACGTGGGCGATGGCCTCGAGGTGGTTGAGGTTCATCTTCCAGTTGCCCGCCATCAGCGGCGTGCGCGCGGTCATGTGGGTCAGTCCTCCAGTGCGGCGAGGCCGGGGAGCGTCTTGCCCTCGAGGTATTCGAGGGAGGCGCCGCCACCGGTCGAGATGTGGCCGAATGCCGTCTCGTCGAAGCCCAGGATGCGCACGGCGGCGGCGGAGTCGCCACCGCCGACCACGGTGAAGCCCTTGGATTCGACGAGTGCCTGGGCGACCGCCTTGGTGCCCTCGGCGTAGTCGGGGTGCTCGAAGACGCCCATGGGGCCGTTCCAGAAGATGGTGGCGGCGTCGGCGAGCTTGGATGCGTACAGCTTGCAGGTCTCGGGCCCGTTGTCGAGACCCAGTCGGTCGGCCGGGATGGCGTCCGCGGCGACCGTCGTGGGGTTGGCCGGGGCCTTGGTCTTCAGGTCCGGGAACTCGCTCGCGACGAGGACGTCCACCGGCAGGACCAGCTCGACGCCGGTCTTCTCGGCCCGCTGGATGTACTCGGTGACGGCCGGGATCTGGTCCTCCTGAAGGAGGGACTTGCCGACCTCGTAGCCCTTGGCCTTGAGGAAGGTGTAGGCCATACCGCCGCCGATGAGGATGCGGTCGGCCTTGCCGAGCAGCTGGTCGATGACGGCGAGCTTGTCGGAGACCTTGGCCCCGCCGAGGACGACGACGTACGGCCGCTCGACCTCGTCGGTGAGCTTCTTCAGGACGCCGACCTCGTTCGCGATGAGGTAGCCGGCGTAGTGCGGCAGGCGCGCCGGGAGGTCGTACACGGAGGCGTGCTTGCGGTGCACCGCGCCGAAGCCGTCGCCGACGTAGACGTCCGCGAGGGCGGCGAGCCGGTCGGCGAAGGCGCCGCGCTCGGCGTCGTCCTTGCTCGTCTCGCCGGCGTTGAAGCGCAGGTTCTCGACGACCGCGACCTGGCCGTCGGTCAGGGCGGCGACTGTGGCCTGGGCGGACTCGCCGACCGTGTCGGTCGCGAAGGCCACGTCGGCGCCGAGGAGCTCACCGAGGCGCGCGGCGGCGGGGGCGAGGGAGAAGGCCGGGTCCGGGGCGCCCTTGGGGCGGCCCAGGTGGGAGGCGACGACCACACGGGCGCCTGCCTCGGCGAGGGCCTTGACCGTGGGCAGCACGGCGCGGATACGGCCGTCGTCGGTGATCGCCGTGCCGTCCAGCGGCACGTTCAGGTCCGCGCGGACGAAAGCCCGCTTGCCCGCGACCCCTTCGGCGAGGAGTTCGTCGATCGTCTTCATGAGGGGACTCCTGAAAGAGCTCGTGATCGCTCGTAAGCGCTCGTGATCGAACAGCTCTGATCTGTACGTGCGTCAGGGCTCGGACAGCGCGTCCTCGCGCTGCCCGAGCCCTGCACTCACATGGTCGTGCCTGCTCAGTTGATCAGAGCTGGTTGCCGACGAAGACCGTAAGGTCGACGAGGCGGTTGGAGTAGCCCCACTCGTTGTCGTACCAGCCGAGGATCTTCACCGAGTTGCCCTCCTGGACCATGGTCAGGGAGGAGTCGAAGGTGCAGGAGGCCGGGTCGCTGACGATGTCCGAGGAGACGATCGCGTCCTCGGTGTACGCCAGGTAGCCCTTGAGGTCGCCGTCCTCGGACGCCTTCTTGAACGCGGCGTTGACCTCGTCCTTGGTGACCTCGCGCTGGAGCGTCACGACCAGGTCGGTGGCCGAGCCGGTCGGGACCGGGACGCGCATCGCGATGCCGTCGAGCTTGCCCTTGAGCTGCGGCAGGACCAGCGCGGTGGCCTTCGCGGCACCCGTGGTGGTCGGGATGATGTTCTCGGCGGCGGCGCGGGCGCGACGCAGGTCCGAGTGCGGGAAGTCCAGGATGCGCTGGTCGTTGGTGTACGCGTGCACCGTCGTCATCAGGCCCTTGACGATGCCGAAGTTCTCGTCGAGGACCTTGGCCATCGGCGCCACACAGTTGGTGGTGCAGGAGGCGTTGGAGATGACGTGGTGGTTCGCCGGGTCGTACTTGTCCTGGTTGACGCCCATCACGATGGTGATGTCCTCGTCCTTGGCCGGAGCCGAGATGAGGACCTTCTTGGCGCCGCCGTCGAGGTGCTTCGCGGCGTCGGCCTTCTTCGTGAAGATGCCGGTGGACTCGACGACGACGTCGACGCCGAGCTCGCCCCACGGGATGTCGGCGGGGTTGCGCTCGGAGAGGACCTTGATGGTCTTGCCGTCGACCGTGATCGTGTCTGCGGTGTGCGACACCTCTGCCTTGAGGCGGCCCAGGATGGTGTCGTACTTGAGCAGATGAGCGGTGGTCGCGGTGTCACCCAGGTCGTTGACAGCCACGATTTCGATGTCCGCACCCTGCTCCAGCAGAGCGCGGAAGTAGTTGCGGCCGATGCGGCCGAAGCCGTTGATGCCTACGCGGATCGTCACGAACCGATCTCCTCGTTGGTACGCCGGCCATGAAGAGCCGGCGAGCTCTGTTTGGGATGTCCCCGACCGCCTACGACCCTACCTCCCTGAGCCCCAGGTGGTGACATCCAGATGCCTCATACACGGCAGGGCGGTCCGTACCCGCCAGTAGGGGTACGGACCACCCACCACTGAGATCAAGATCACTCGATTTCGCTACACGGAGCGTGCCCCTGTTGACCAGGGACGTCACCCTTTCCGGGGAAGAGAGGTCACCCGTCCAGGGAGGCGAGCGCCTTCCTCATCAGTGCCGTCCGGTCGGCCGCCGCGGCGACGTGTTCCAGGCCGAAGCCCAGCAGCACGGTGTCGTCCGTGGTGACCGCGCCGAATGTCTGGAACAGCGCCCCGGTGCGCGTCCAGTCCTTGAGGACGGCCGGGCTGCCCGCGGGCGGGCCGGCCTTCTTCCAGGCGCCGAGGGAGGTCTCGAAGCCCTCGGTCTCCTTCGCCGTGCCGCCGACGACGAGCGAGGCGTCGTCGGCGAGGACGCCGCGCCCGCCGGTGCCCGGATCGGTGACGTAGCTGATCGACAGCTCGACCGTCTTGCCGGCGTAGGCGCTCAGGTCGAAGTTCACCTGCTGCCAGCCGCTGGAGGTGCCGGTGAGGCTGTGCCACTGGCCGGAGCTGCCGGTCGCGGTGCAGCCGGCGTCGGTCAGGGTGAGGTACCGCTTCAGCCAGGGGTGCTTATTGACGTAGAAGCCGGCCGCGCACTCCTCCGGCACGGTGGCCTTAGTGGCGCCGCCCGCCTCGGGCAGAGTCGTCCAGTCGTCGGCGCCGGCGGTGTGGGCCTCGACCAGGACGTGGTCGTAGCCGGGCTCGGTGTCCCACAGCAGCTGGGTGCGCAGCGTGGGCTGGTCGGAGGCCGTGGTGCCGGTGAGGTCCACGGTGCGGGTGAGGCGCTTGTAGCCGTCGTTGGTGTGGACGGCCGCCGCCATGGAGGAGCCCGCGTACGGGCCGTACGGGTTCACCGTGCCGGCGAACTGTCCCGCGCCCTCGCTCGCGAACTGCGGGTACGTGTCGGCGGGCAGTTCGCCGGAGGTGACCGCGTAGGTTCCCGCCTTGTCCAGCGGGTTGCCGGGGGCGCCGGCGAGCGTGCCCGTGAAGCCGCCGAGCCCGCCAGAGCCGGTGAAGCCGGTCGCCCCCGGGGTGGAGGTGCGGCTGTAGGCACCCAGGTAGTACTGGCTGAAGTCGTTCGACAGGGTGCCGCCGCCGAGGTCGACGCTGCCGCCGGCCTGCTCGCCCCCCTCGATCAGCCGGCCGCCCTCGTTGAGGAAGGCCCGCAGCTGGAGCTGGGTGGCGACGCCCGGGGTGCCCGCGCCCGTGTAGTGGACGACGGTGTCGTAGTGGCTCAGCACGCCGAGCGCGTCGGGCGCGCCCTGCTGGGCGACGTCCCAGACGACGGCCTTGCGGCCGTTGGCCTTGAGCGCGTCGACGTAGCTCCGCGCCTGCGTGGCGGTGGCGCCTTCCTCGGCGACCACGAGGGTGTTCGCCCTGGGGATCTCGGCCACGGTGTAGGTGTAGCGCTTGCTGGAGACCGGCTTCCCGTTCTTCGTCTCCCCGGTGAACCACACCTCGACCTTGTCGCCCGGGTCGCCGTCCTTGACCTTCGCCCGGTACTCGTCGAAGTAGAGGTTGTCCTCACCGCCGTACGTCTCGCCGCCCTTCCAGGGCTTGAGCGCCATGTCCTCGGTGCGGCCGCCGTTGACGCGGTATCTGAGTTCCTTGTCGCGCACGGACTTGCGTGCGACGACGGAGATCTCCTGGTCGGCGCCGCGCGAGTGCGACGTCGAGAAGGCGGCCGGGGTGAAGTCGGCGGCGCTCATGCCGACCGAGGAGGACGGCCGGTCGGGGTGGGCGGCCGACTCGGCGACGGAGAGCGCGAACGGGACGTTCTTCGCGAACTCCTGCTGGATCAGCTTCTCGTCGTCCGGGAAGGTGAAGACCGACCGGCAGTCGGACGCCTTCCACTCGTCGTTCGGGTCGATGTTCGAGGCCGTCGCGCAGGTCGACATCTCGGGGGTGAACATCGCCAGGCCGTTGACGTTCGCCGCGTGGCCGTCGGCCTCGCCGTTCGTCGTGTACAGCTCGGACGAGACCTGCGGGTGGTAACCGGGAACCGCCGGGTTCTCGGGCGTGCCGGCGAGCGCCTTGTACAGGACGTCGTCCGGGGTCTCCGTGGCCACCTGCCAGCCGACTCCGTAGAGGATGAGTTCGGCGGCGGAGTGGTAGTTGATGCCGTACGTGAAGCCGATCCGCTTCTGGAAGGCGTCCAGGGCCTTGGTCTCCGGCTCGGAGCCCGGGCTCGCGCCGCGGTAGGTCTCGCTGGTGGGGTTGGGGGACGAGCCCTCGTCGTCGTAGCCCCACTTGTAGGTGAAGTTGCGGTTGAGGTCGACGCCGTCGCCGGTGCTGATGACGCCGTCGCCGTTGACGTCCCGCAGGTTCTTGCGCCACATGCGGTTGTCGTCGCTCTTGAAGGTGTGGTCGTAGCCGTCGGGGTTGGCCGACAGGATGAACCACAGCTCGGTGGAGTCGACGATCTTCTTGACGCGCTTGTCCGTCTTGTACTTGTCCAGGTAATGGTGCATCAGACGCCGGGTCATCTCCGGCGTGATCCACTCGCGCGCGTGCTGGTTGGACATGTAGAGGACGGAGGGCTTGGAGCCGTCCTTCGTCTTCTTCGCGTTCTTGGTGAGCTTCAGGGCGAGGATGTCCTGGCCGCCCACCGTCTTGCCGATGGAGACGACCTTGGTGATGCCGGGGTGCTGCTGCGCGGTGCGGAGGATCTCCTCCTTCAGGCCGCCCCCTCCGCTGTACGGGCGGAACACGCCCTCGGCGGCGTTCTTGACGCGCTTCTCGGCCCCCACGGAGACTTTGTGTTCGGCGAGGTCGACGCCCTGCTTGCGAAGCTTCTTCGCCTGCTGGTCGGTGAGATAGACCTCGACGGTGCCCGTGCCCTTCTCGGGCACCTGCTCGCCGAGTTCGTGGCCGTCCTGGCCGGCCGCCAACAGCAGGGGTACCTGCTGCTGAGTGACCTCGGCCCGGAAGACCTTGACTTCGTCCGAGTGGGACGGGGCTGGACTTCCCGGTTGTGCCTGGGCGATGGGTGCGATGCTCGCTCCGCCGATCAGGAGCGCGCCGACAGCGAGGATCGATCTCGCTCTTCGTCTCATGAACCCCCCTAGCGTGGGTTCGCCACAGCAGCGAACAGATGCCAGGCTCATGACAGTCCATGATCGAGTCAAGAGTGCCTGAACGACACGCGAAAGCCGGTGCCGACCACCCAAGTGGGCGCCGGACACCGGCTGATTGACGGCCTGTGAGGTCAGCCGACGAGGTTGTCGGCGAGGTCGTCCGCGAGGTTGGACTCCGTGCCCGGGATGCCGAGGTCGGAGGCGCGCTTGTCGGCCATGGCCAGCAGGCGGCGGATCCGGCCGGCGACGGCGTCCTTGGTCAGCGGCGGGTCGGCGAGCGCGCCCAGTTCCTCCAGGGAGGCCTGCTTGTGCTCCATGCGCAGCCGGCCGGCGGCGGCCAGGTGCTCGGGGACGTCGTCGGCGAGGATCTCCAGGGCGCGCTGCACCCGGGCACCGGCGGCGACGGCCGCGCGGGCCGAGCGACGGAGGTTGGCGTCGTCGAAGTTGGCGAGCCGGTTCGCCGTGGCCCGCACCTCGCGGCGCATCCGGCGCTCCTCCCAGGCCAGCACCGACTCGTGGGCACCGAGCCGGGTCAGCAGGGCACCGATGGCATCGCCGTCACGGACGACGACCCGGTCCACGCCGCGCACCTCGCGCGCCTTGGCCCCGATCGACAGGCGGCGGGCGGCGCCGACCAGCGCGAGCGCGGCCTCCGGGCCCGGGCAGGTCACCTCCAGGGAGGAGGAGCGGCCGGGCTCGGTGAGCGAGCCGTGCGCCAGGAACGCGCCACGCCAGGCGGCCTCGGCGTCGCAGGTGGCCCCCGAGACCACCTGCGGGGGCAGGCCGCGGATCGGGCGGCCGCGCCCGTCGACCAGGCCGGTCTGGCGGGCCAGCTGGTCCCCGCCCGCGATGACGCGCACGACGTAGCGGGAACCGCGGCGCAGTCCGCCGGGTGCCATCACGATCAGTTCGGAGCTGTGGCCGAAGATCTCCAGGATGTCCCGCTTCAGTCGGCGGGCCGCCATCGCGGTGTCCAGCTCCGCCTCGATCACGATCCGACCGCTCACCAGGTGGAGGCCGCCGGCGAACCGCAGCATGGCGGAGACCTCCGCCTTTCTGCAGCAGGTCCGGGTGACGGGGAGCCGGGAGATCTCGTCCTTCACCGCTGCCGTCATCGCCATGGGCCGATCCTTCCATGCATCCGAAAAATACGGTCGTACGCGGCGGCCAACAGCTCCGGGTCGTGCCTCGGGGTCCCGTCGGGTCTGGCCACCTGCGCCAGCTCGACCGCGGCTCCGAACCGCTTGGCGGCATCGGTCAGGGAGTCGCGGTCGGGCACGGCGGCCTCGTCGGCCAGCACCACGTCCAGGGCGAGTTTAGGGGCGTGTCGTCCCAAAACCTCCAAATGACGCTGCGGGGAGAAGCCCTCGGTTTCTCCGGGCTGCGGGGCGAGGTTCAGGGAGAGTACCCGGCGTGCCTTGGTCTGCGTGAGCGCGTCCAGCAGCTCCGGCACGAGCAGATGCGGGATGACCGAGGAGAACCAGGAGCCGGGGCCGAGCACCACCCAGTCCGCGTCCAGGACGGCCTCGACCGCCTCGGGCACGGCGGGCGGGTCGTGCGGCACGACGTGCACGGACTGCACCTCGCCCGGGGTGAGGGCGACGGTGGCCTGGCCGCGGACCGTGTCGACCTCCTCCGGGCGCTCGGGGTCGTGGCCCTTGACCAGGGCCTGGAGCTCCAGCGGGACGGCGGACATGGGCAGCACGCGCCCCTGGGCGCCCAGCAGGCGTCCGACCAGGTCGAGCGCCTGCACATGGTCGCCGAGCTGCTCCCAGAGGGCGACGATCAGCAGATTGCCGACCGCGTGCTCGTGCAGATCGCCCTGGGACTGGAAGCGGTGCTGGATGACCCGGGCCCAGGTCTGGCCCCAGTCGTCGTCACCGCACAGCGCGGCCAGCGCCTTGCGCAGGTCGCCGGGCGGCAGCACGCCCAGCTCGTCGCGGAGCCGGCCGCTGGAGCCGCCGTCGTCGGCCACGGTGACAACGGCGGTGAGGTCACCGGTGATGCGGCGCAGTGCGGCCAGCGAGGCGGACAGACCCATGCCGCCGCCGAGGGCGACGACCTTGGGCTGGGTGCCCCGGCGGCGCGGTCTGCCGCCCCGGGCCTCGGCGGGCCGGCCGGCCCGTGCCTCGGTGGAGCCGTCGGGCACCACCCGGCGCAGCCGGCTCAGCCGCGGAGTACGTCGTGTCATTCGCGTCCCATGTCCCGGTGTACGACCACTGTCTCCACGCCCTCGGACGCGAGCCGGGCGGCGAGCTTCTCCGACATGGCGACCGAGCGGTGCTTGCCGCCCGTGCAGCCGACGGCGATGGTCACGTAGCGCTTGCCCTCACGGCGGTAGCCGGTGGCGACGAGCTGGAGGAGCTCCGTGTACCGGTCGAGGAACTCCTTGGCTCCGGGCTGGTTGAAGACGTACCCGGAGACTTCTTCGTTGAGGCCGGTGTACGGGCGCAGCTCCGGGACCCAGTGCGGGTTCGGCAGGAAGCGGCAGTCGACGACGAGGTCGGCGTCGACCGGCAGGCCGTACTTGTAGCCGAAGGACATCACCGTGGCCCGCAGCTCCGGCTCCTCCTCGCCGGCGAACTGGGCGTCCATCTTGGCGCGCAGCTCGTGCACGTTCAGGCTGGAGGTGTCGATCACCAGGTCGGCGTCGCCGCGCAGCTCGCGCAGCAGTTCGCGCTCGGCGTCGATGCCGTCGACGATCCGGCCGTCGCCCTGGAGGGGGTGCGGGCGGCGCACCGACTCGAAGCGGCGCACCAGGGCCTCGTCGGAGGACTCCAGGAAGACGATCCTCCGGGTGACGTTCTTCGCCTCCAGGTCGGCGAGGGACTCGCGGAGGTTGTCGAAGAAGCGGCGGCCGCGGACGTCGACGACGACGGCGATCCGGGCCACATTGCCCTGGGAGCGGGCGCCGAGCTCCACCATGGTGGGGATCAGCGCGGGCGGCAGGTTGTCGACGACGAACCAGCCGAGGTCCTCCAGGCACTTCGCGGCCGTCGAGCGGCCCGCCCCGGACATGCCGGAGATGATCACCAGCTCGGGGATGGCCGCTTCCGGGACCGGGGCCTTGTCGTTGGGCGTGCCCGTGCTCACCTGTGCTCCGTCTCCGGCTTGCTGTTCTTGCCCGTCGTGCTCGTTCACATTCATGTCTCCTGCCCCCGTCGTTCGTCCGGGGGGCCCGTCGTCACGGGCTCCCCACCGGAACCCATGGTGCCGGGTTCCGAGCCGGCTTCCGTGCCGGGTTCCTCTTCCATGATCTCTCCAGTCGCCGTGTTGACGGCGGGTGCGGCCGGGGCCGCCTGGGCGAGGGCCGCCGCGATGGTCTCCGCGGTCTTTCGGCCTATGCCGGGAACCTCGCAGATCTGGTCGATGGTGGCAGATCGCAATTTCTTCAACGAACCGAAGTGTTTCAGGAGTGCCTGCTTCCGCGTGTCCCCGAGTCCCGGCACGTCGTCCAGAGGGCTGGAGCGGAAGCGCTTGGCCCGCTTCGCGCGCTGGTAGGTGATCGCGAAGCGGTGGGCCTCGTCACGGACCCGCTGGAGCAGGTACAGGCCCTCACTGGTGCGGGGCAGGACCACCGGGTCGTCGTCACCGGGCACCCAGACCTCCTCCAGGCGCTTGGCGAGCCCGCACACGGCGATGTCGTCGATACCGAGCTCGTCCAGGGCCCGCCGGGCGGCCGCGACCTGGGGGGCGCCGCCGTCGACGACCACGAGCTGGGGCGGGTAGGCGAACTTCTTGGGGCGGCCGTCGTCCTCGGTGGGGCCGGTCCCGACGATCTCGCCGTTGCTGTCGATCTCAGGAGTCTCGGCGTTCTCGCCGTCGGTCCACTCGCCCGTCTTCTCCTTCTCGGCGAGGTAGCGCCGGAAGCGGCGGGTGATCACCTCGTGCATGGAGCGGACGTCGTCCTGCCCGGCGAAGCCCTTGATCTGGAAGCGCCGGTACTCGCTCTTGCGGGCCAGGCCGTCCTCGAAGACGACCATGGACGCCACGACGTCGTCGCCCTGGAGGTGGGAGATGTCGTAGCACTCGATCCGCAGGGGGGCGCTGTCCAGGTCGAGGGCGTCGGCGATCTCCTCCAGGGCACGCGAGCGCGTGGTCAGGTCGGAGGCGCGCTTGGTCTTGTGCAGGACGAGGGCCTGCTGCGCGTTGCGCTGCACCGTCTCCATGAGGGCCTTCTTGTCGCCGCGCTGCGGGACGCGCAGCGAGACGATCGAGCCGCGCCGCCCGGTGAGCCACTCCTGGACGGGCTCCACGGGGTCGGGCAGGGCCGGGACCAGGACCTCCTTGGGGACGGCGTCGCCGGTCTCCTCGCCGTAGAGCTGCTGCAGGGCGTGCTCCACGAGGGCGCCGGTGGTGATCTCCTCCACCTTGTCGGTGACCCAGCCGCGCTGACCGCGCACGCGTCCGCCGCGCACATGGAAGATCTGGACGGCCGCCTCCAGCTCGTCCTCGGCGACGGCGATCAGGTCGGCGTCGGTCGCGTCGGCGAGCACGACCGCGTTCTTCTCCATGGCCTTCTTCAGGGCCCCGATGTCGTCGC
Source organism: Streptomyces sp. NPDC055506 (assembly GCF_053643595.1). Taxonomy (NCBI): domain Bacteria; kingdom Bacillati; phylum Actinomycetota; class Actinomycetes; order Kitasatosporales; family Streptomycetaceae; genus Streptomyces; species Streptomyces sp. NPDC055506. The sequence goes on from NZ_JBSHKH010000154.1 coordinate 11,823, forward strand.
GCAGCCGGGCCGCCCGCTCGTACTCCATCTCGTCGGCCGCTTCCACCATCTGCTTCTCCAGCCGGCGGATGTATGTGTTCGTCCGGCCGGTCATGAAATCGCAGAACTCTTCGGCCAGTTCGCGGTGCTCCTCGGCGGAGACCCGGCCCACGCAGGGGGCCGAGCACTTGCCGATGTAGCCGAGGAGACACGGGCGGCCGGTGCGGGCGGCGTTCTTGAAGACACCGGCCGAGCACGTACGCACGGGGAAGACGCGCAGGAGCAGGTCGACCGTGTCGCGGATGGCCCACGCGTGCGCGTACGGCCCGAAGTAGCGGACGCCCTTCTTCTTGTGACCGCGCATCACCTGCACGCGCGGATACTCCTCGTTCATCGTCACCGCGAGGTACGGGTAGCTCTTGTCGTCGCGGTACTTGACGTTGAACCGGGGGTCGTACTCCTTGATCCAGGAGTACTCCAGCTGGAGCGCCTCGACCTCTGTGGACACCACCGTCCACTCCACGGACGCGGCCGTGGTGACCATGGTCCGGGTGCGCGGGTGCATTCCCGCCAGGTCCTGGAAGTAGTTCGCCAGGCGCTGGCGCAGGCTTTTCGCCTTTCCGACGTAGATCACCCGGCGGTGCTCGTCGCGGAACCTGTAGACCCCCGGCGTATCGGGGATCTCACCCGGTTTGGGGCGGTAGCTGGAGGGGTCGGCCATGTCTCACACCCTACTGGCGAGCACCGACAGTCCGACGGGAGCGCGGGACACGATCACGGGCTTGGCGGGTGGCAGTTTCCAACGGCATGTCCCGCCGCGGGGATTACGGCAGGCCGGTAGCGGGAATGCAGGCTTCCCACGGGGACACGGCGACGTCCGGCGGACGAGGGCCGTGTCGGTGCAGGCACAGGTTGTCAGTGCGGACCGGCCGCTTCCCACGCGGAGCGGGCGGGCCACGGCTCGGAGGGCTGCGCAGATGAAGCAGATGCGGATCGAGAAGACCCGGCGGACGGTCCGGGCCCGCCGGTACGCGGACGAGGCGTTCGCTCTGCGCGACGCCCTGGACCCGCGCGACCCCGACATAGTGCGGGCCAAGCGTCTGGCCCTCGAGGAACAGGGCGGAAGCGACCGCTCCTAGAAGCTCATCGTCTGCCGCGAGCGCCCGGGGTGTACGCCCCGGGCGCTCGCATGTCCGGCCGGGCGAACATCACTGTCCGGCATCAGGTGTTGTCGGGACCAGGTCAACACGCTTCAATGCGGTGGAACTCGGGACCCTGAACGACGACGTACGGATGTGAAGACCTGCCGTGCGCCGGCAGGACGGCCCCGGGCGGCCAGTGCGAACGGTCTGACCAGCCGTTGCCGACTCACAGAGAGGCCCCTGCATGCCGCACGCCACACAGCACGCGGACGTCGCCACCGCCGACCTGGACTCGGCCCTGCGAGGCGGCCCCTTCCACGTCGCCCTGCGTGCGGCGATCGCAGCCCGCGGGCTGCCGCTGCAACGCGTGCAGCACCATCTGTCCCGCCACGGCGTGAAGGTCGGTGTCACGAGCCTGAGTTACTGGCAGCAGGGGGCCAGGCGTCCGCAGCGCCCCGAGTCGCTGCGAGCCGTCCGTGCGCTGGAAGAGATCCTGGAACTCCCCGAGGAGTCGCTGATCCGGCTGCTCGCCGAGTCCGACGCCGGCCCGGCCGGGCAGCGGTCCGCGGCCCGGTCCTATCGCTCCCTCGTCGAGGCCTCCGGAGTCCTGGACCAGTTGCTGGCCGAGCTGGACTGCCCGCCGGACGGGGGCCTGCACACCCTCGGGCACCATGAGCGGCTGCGCATCGGGGCGCGGCGCGAACTGGCCGAGCGCGAGTCGCACCACATCGTGCGCGCCCACCGGGACGGCGTCGACCGCTTCGTCGCCGTCCACCACGGCGACCGGGGAGCAGCGCCCGAGCGCATGAGGGTGCACGCATTGGAGAACTGCCGTACAGGACGCGTCCGTTGGCACCACGACACCGGTGTGTTCGCCGCCGAGCTGCTCTTCGACACCCGGCTGCGGGCCGGGGACACGTTCCTGTTCCGCTACAGCGTCGAGGACGGGACGGCGGACGAGTCGCGCGAGTACGTCCGCGGCTTCGACGTCCCCGGCGGCCAGTACGCACTCCAGGTGTGCTTCGACGCGGCGGCCCTTCCGGTGCGCTGCCACCGGTTCGCCCAGCACTCGGCGGCGGCGCCGCGCAGCGGCTGCCAGGAGCTGCCGCTGAGCGGACGGCACCGCTCGGTGCACGTGGTCGAGCCGCGCGTGCGGGCCGGGTTTCTGGGGATCGGCTGGGACTGGGAGTAGGCGTCACGACGTCGCCGTGCCCGGCGGCCTGTGGTCGCGGTCAGGGTGTGGTCGGACGTAAACGTTTGCGCAAACGTTTACGTCCGGCGCCGGATGCGATACGTTCCCCGCCGGGCCACCGGAGCGGAGGAGGGAACGGCATGGCGACCATGGCCGACGTCGCGCGGAGCGCCGGTGTCTCCGTGGCGACCGTCTCGCATGTACTGAACGGCACCCGTCCGGTGCTGCCGCACACCCGCCAGGCGGTCCTGGACGCCGTGGAGGAGCTCGGCTACACCACGAACACGCTGGCCCGCTCCCTGGTGACGTCCCGCACCCGTTCCATCGGGCTGGCGGTATCGGCGATCAGCAACCCGTACTTCACGGAGATCCTCCAGGGAGTCGAGGCGAGTGCCCTGGAACACGGCTACAGCCTGCTGATCGCCGATCCGCACGACGACCCGGAGCACGAGCGCAAGGTCGTCCAGCTGCTGCACGAGCGCCGGGTGGACGGCATGATCGTCGCACCCTCGGCGGACCCGCGCGGGCTGCTCGCCTACCTGGAGCGGCACGACGTACCGGCGGTGTTCCTCGACCGGCTGGTGACCCCGGCGGGCGACGGTGGTCCGCGATTCGACCAGGTGTGCGCCGACAGCGCCGAACCGACGTCCCGGCTGGTCACCCATCTCGCCGGCCTCGGCCACCGGCGGATCGGCCTGGTGGCGGGGCGGCCGGGGCTCAGCACCACGAGCGAGCGGATCACCGGCTACCGCAGCGGTCTCGCCTTCGCTGGACTGCCGTACGACGAACGGCTCCTGGTGCACGGCGACTCGGATTCGGACGGTGGCGAACAGGCGACCGCGGCCCTGTTGTCCCTCGCCGTACCGCCCACCGCGCTCGTCACCGGCAACAACGCCATGACCATCGGGGCGCTGCGTGCCCTGCGCGCCCGCGGCCTGTCCGTACCGGGCGACATCGCGCTGTGCTGCTTCGACGACTTCGCCTGGGCCGATCTGTTCTCGCCCCGGCTCACCGCGATCGCGCAGCCCAGCAAGGACATCGGCGCCCGGGCCGTCCACGTGCTCCTGGAGCGTCTCGCCGAGCCGGACCGGCCGGCGCGGACGGTGCGCCTCCCCTCCGCCTTCGTCCACCGCACCTCGTGCGGCTGCCCGGAGGAGCCCACGCGACCCGAACACCCCGAGCGGCCTCAGCAGGCCCGGCTGCCCCAGTAGCCCCAGTAGTCCGTGCAGTCCGAGAGAGGAACCGTCGCATGATCGTCGTCGCCGGTGAGGCACTGATCGACCTGGTACCGCGGGGCACGGGTGCCCTGGCGGCGCTGCAGCCCGCGCTCGGCGGCGGCCCGTACAACACGGCCGTGGCGCTGGGCCGCCTCGGCTCCCCCGCCGCCTTCTGCTCACGGGTGTCGTACGACGCCTTCGGGGAGGCGCTGCTGGACCGGCTGCGCGAGACCGGGGTCGACGTGTCGTCGGTGCAGCGCGGGGCCGAGCCGACGACCCTCGCCGTCGCCACCGTCGGCGTGGACGGCTCGGCGGCCTACTCCTTCTATGTGGACGGGACGGCGGACCGGCTGTTCGCGGCGCCCTCCGCACTGCCCTCGGGCACCCGTGCGGTCTCCTTCGGCACCTGTTCGCTGGTGCTGGAGCCGGGGGCGAGCGCGTACGAGGAACTGATGCGATCGGCGGCGGCGCAGGGCGTGTTCACCGCGCTGGACCCGAACATCAGGGCCGGGCTGATCCCGGACGCGGACGCCTACCGGGCGCGGTTCAAGAGCTGGCTGCCGTCGGTGTCGCTGCTGAAGCTGTCCGCCGAGGACGCCCAGTGGCTCGGCGGCACGCCCCAGGAATGGCTGGCGGCCGGCCCGTCAGCGGTCGTGATCACCCGGGGCGGCGACGGGCTGACCGTCTTCACCGCCGACGGCGGCGAGTACTCCGTACCGGGCGAGCGGGTGGAGGTGGTGGACACGATCGGCGCGGGCGACACGGTCAACGCGGCGCTGCTGCACGGGCTCGCGGTGCGCGATGCGCTGAGCGAGCGGGCCCTGGAAACGCTGGGGTCAGACGGCTGGACGGAACTCCTGCGATTCGCGGCTCGCGCGGCGGCGGTCACCTGCTCACGGGCGGGTGCGGAACCGCCGTACGCGCACGAACTGGAAGGCTGAATCAGCCGGCTTCTCCCACGGCCCGCAGCGCGCCGGGGCGGCGGCCGTCGAGGCGGTCCAGGGCGGCGGCCGTGGCCTCGTCGGCGGGCAGGTGGACGATCACGCGCTGGCCCTCGTCGGGCAGCACGAGTGTCTCGTGCAGCAGTCGCAGCGATCCGGCCTCCGGGTGCTCGATGCGCTGGGATCCCGTCCGCCGCGGTGCCAGGGCCAGGTCCGCGAACCGGTCGGCGAAGTCCGCCCCCGCGGTCACCGTCAGCTCGTCGGCCAGTTCGGCGACGTGAGGATCCCGGAGCGGGACCCCGTGCCGGAGCCGGGCGACGAGGTCGTCGGCCACCCGGTCCCAGTCGCGGTAGGCGCTGCGGGCCCGCTCGTCGGTGAACAGGTACCGGAGCAGGTTGGGCCGCTCGTCGTCGAGCAGGCCGATGGGGCCGGCCAGCCGCTCGTAGCCCGCGGTGTGGGCGAGGATGTCGCCGATCCAGTTGACCACCAGCGCGGGGGCCGGCTCCAGGCGGTCGAGCACCGACCGGACGGTGGGGCGTGCCGTGTAGCCGAGCGAAGGGGCCGCCGCGCAGACCAGCGGATCGCCGCCGTTCGCCTCCTTGGTCAGGCGCCGCAACAGCATCCGGTCGTTGAGCGACAGGTGCAGGGCGTCGGCGAGGGCACCGAGCACCTGGGCGGAGGGATTGCGGTCACGTCCCTGTTCCAGCCGGGTGAGGTACTCGACGCTGATACCGGCGAGCGTGGCCAGTTCGGCGCGTCGCAGGCCCGGGGTGCGGCGCCGGGGCCCCGTGGGCAGGCCCGCCTCGGCGGGGCTGACGGCTTCACGCCAGGTGCGCAGGAACGTGCCCAACTCGTTGTCGCTCACCCGCCGAACGTACAACGCTCGCGGGCGCGGATCGTGGCCCTGCCACTACCAGGCTCCGGACGGTCTCCCTCTTGGGCCGCGCGGCCCTCAGGGTGGAGCACATGACGAATGACATCGCCGCCGCCGCTTCCGCCACCGTCCTGCCGCTGGCTCCGGGCAACTGGGCCCTGGACCCGTTCCACTCCTCCGTGAACTTCACCATCCGTCATCTGGGCATCGCCAAGGTACGGGGACGCTTCGAGCGGTTGGAGGCCGAACTGTATGTCGGAGAACAGGTCGAGGACGTGCGGGTCTCCGCGACCGTCGACCTGGCCTCGATCGACACCGGCAACGCCGACCGGGACGCGCACGTCCGCGCCTCCGACCTGCTCGACGTCGAGAAGCGCCCGACGATGACGTACCGATCGACGCGGGTGTCGGGTGAGGGTGAGGACTGGACGATGGAGGGTGAGCTGACGATCGGCGAGGTGACCCGGCCGGTGGCGCTCGCCGTGGAGTTCGGCGGTCTGGTCGAGGTGCCCATGGACGGCAGCCGGCACGCCGGGTTCGAGGCGACGGGCGAGATCCGGCGCAGCGAGTTCGGGTTCGACTTCGCTCCCGGTGTGCTCGGGGAAGTGGTGAAGATCCAGCTCGACATGCAGTTCGTGGAGCCGAAGAACGACTGATCGGCACGCGGACGCGCGATATGCCGACGCGCGATATGCCAACGCGCCGTGCACCACGGGAGTCTCCGTGGT
>NZ_JBSHKH010000155.1:0-17857 GCF_053643595.1 Streptomyces sp. NPDC055506
CCCCGCCCGGCCCGGACCGCCTTCACACGAGCTCTACTTGGTCACCGCGTCCAGCGCGTCCGCGATGCCCCAGCCGTAGAAACCGTTGCGGTTCTTGGAGCCCTCGCACACCGCGTCGATCTTGCCGTCGGCGTCGATGTCGTACGGGTCCGTGCACGGCGTGGCGTCGGCCTCCGCGTACAGCAGGGCCTTCACCAGGGCCGGGGAAGCGTACGGGTGCGTCGACTTGATGAGGGCGGCGACGCCCGCGACATGCGGGGACGCCATCGACGTGCCGGCCATGTAGCCCCACTTGCCGCCCGGCAGCGTGCCGAGGATCAGCCCGCTCGTGGCCGGCGCCTCCGGCTTCTGGTAGGCGGTCGAGTCGCCGCCCGGGGCGGCGATGTCGGCGACGCCCAGCCCGTAGTTGGAGAAGGACGACTTGATGCCCTTCGCGCCCGTCGAGGCGACCGTGACGACACCCGGCAGCTGGGTCGGGATGTCGAGGCACTCCGAGGGGTCGACGGTGCGGTCACCGGGCGTGGTGTCGTTCGGGGACGACGGGTCGGTGATCTCGTCGGCCGAGAGGTCGTAGTTCTCGTTGCCCGCCGCCGCGACGTTGACCGCGCCCTTCTTCTCCGCGTACCGGGAGGCCCGGCCGACCGCGTCCAGGAGCGCCTTCTGGTCCGGGTCGTCACCGCAGTTGAAGTACCAGGGGTCGGTGTAATAGCTGTTGTTGGTGACGTCGACCCCGTGCTCCGCCGCCCACACGAAGCCGCACACCACGGCCTCCGTGTAGAAGAAGCCGTCCGGGTTGGACACCTTGATGCCGGAGACCTTCACCCCGGGCGCGACACCGGTCATACCGACGCCGTTCTTGGCGGCCGCGATCTCACCCGCCACATGGGTGCCGTGCGGGCTCTCCGCGGCGCTCGGCCGCCAGGCCCCGTCGGCCGTGTCCGGCTTGCCCGACACACAGTTGACCGACGCCTTGCGGTCGAAGTTGGGCGCGATGTCGGGGTGCGTGTCGTCGACGCCCGTGTCGATCACGGCGACCGTGACCTTCTTGCTGCCCAGCGACTTCTCGTGCGCCCTGTCCGCCTTGATGGCCGGCAGGTCCCACTGCTGGGGCTGGAGCGGGTCCTGCCCGGCGGGGGCCTCGGCCTCGGCGACCTCGGCCGCGCTCAGCGCCTTCGGCGTGCCCAGGTCGCCCGTCGTCGCCGTGGGCAGTGGCTTGGTGCGGGTGGCACCGGCCGACTGGACGCCGCGCACCTTGCGGACGGTCTTGGCGAAGTCTGGGTTCGAGGAGTGGACGACGATGACGCCTATCTGGTCGTACGACGTCACGATCGTGCCCCCGGCCTTGCCGACGGCCTTCTTCACATACGCCGAAGTGCCCTGCCCCGGCTTGACGTTGACCACGTAGCTGAGCGGGGTCGCGTCGGCCGAGACCGCCGCGGGGGCGTCGTCGGCGGCCGTGGCCGTGGTGTTCGGCAGGAACGCGAGGGCCGTGGCCATGGCCATCCCGGCCGGGATCGCGACGGCGCGGCGGTAGCGCGCGTGCGGCGCTGTCATGGTGTCTCCAGAATGTTCGCGGTACGAGCTGACGGAGCTGACGGTGCGTGAACTCTCAGGATGCACAGGTCACTTGACCGCGCGCAGCGCGTTGACGATGCCGTATCCGTAGAAGCCGTTGAGGCGCTTGCCGCCCTCGCACGTGGCGTCCTGGGTGCCGTCGCCGTCCTGGTCGTAGGACTCGGGGCAGGCGGTCCGGTCGGCCTGCGCCTTCAGCAGCGCCTGGAGCTGGGCCGCAGACGCCTTGGGGTGCTTGGACTTCAGCAGCGCGGCGACACCGGAGGCGTGCGGGGAGGCCATCGAGGTGCCCTGGAGGAAGCCCCACGTGCCGCCCGGCATCGTGGACAGGATGCGGCCGTTCTTCGAGGGCGTGTCGGGTATCTGGTAGCGCCCGTCACCGCCCGGCGCCGCGACGTCGACGACGCCCTTGCCGTACGTCGAGAAGTACGACTTGACGCTGTTGACGCCCGTCGAGCTCACCGTGACGACACCCGGCAGCTGGTTCGGCACGTCGAAGCACTCGTGCGGGTCGATGGTGCGCTCGACGGGGGTGGAGTCGTCCGGGCTGGAGTCGTCGACGATCGCGTCCGAGTCCAGGTCGTGGTTGGAGTTGCCCGCCGCGGCGACGTTGAGCGTGCCCTTCTTCTGGGCGTACAGCTGCGCCCTGTTGACCGCGTCGACGATGGCCCGCTGGTCCGGATCGTCCATGCAGTTGTACAGCCAGGGATCGACGTAATAGCTGTTGTTCGTGATCTCGACGCCGTGGTCGGCGGCGAACACGAAGGCGCACACGACGCTCTCCGGGTAGAAGAGGCCGTTGGCCCGGTCGGTGACGTTGATGCTGGAGACCTTCACACCGGGGGCGACGCCCGCCACGCCTATGCCGTTGCGGGCGGCGGCTATCTCACCGGCGACATGCGTGCCGTGGTAGTCCTCGGGGGTGTACGGCCGCCAGGCGCCCTCACTGGTGTCGGGCTTGCCCCCGGCGCAGTTGGCGGACTGCGCCGCGGAGAAGTTCGGGGCGATGTCCGGGTGCGTGTCGTCGACGCCGGTGTCGATCACGGCGACGGTGACCTTGCTGCTGCCCGGGTTGATCTTCGCGGCCTTGTCGGCGCCGATGGCCCGCAGATCCCACTGGTCGGCTTCGAGCGGCTCGCTCTCGGGCGTCTTCGCCGAGGCGGCCTCGACCCGCGCGGCCTGGGCGCCGGTCAGATACTGCGCCGCGCCCTCCTCCTTCGTCCCCGCCGCGGTCAGCGGCGTCGTCCGCGTCGCACCCGCCGACTGGACACCGCGCGCCTTGCGCACGGTCTTGGCGAAGTCGGGGTTCGAGGAGTGGACGACGATCACGCCGATCCGCTCGTACGTGGTCACGACCGAGCCGCCGGCCGCGCCGATCGCCTTCTTCACCGACGCGATCGTGCGACGGTCCACCTTGGTGTTGACGACGTACGCCAGCTTCGGCGCGTCCGCCGAGGGCGCGGCGGACTCCGCGCGCGGGGCGGCCGACGCGGCAGCCGGCAGGAAGCCCAGCGAGGCCGTCAACGACAGCACGACGGGCACGGCGAGGGCGAGCCGGCGTCTGGAACGCAGCTGAGACATGGGGTCTCCACATCATCCGGAAACGAAACCGGCCCGAGGCACAGGTGGTGCTCGGGCAGGTACATGACGGGGTGGTGCAGGGCGAAGCTATCCCGCGCTCTCGCTGGCCAGCAACGTTTTGTCGAAACGACTTCGGAAAGAACGCCGGGCAGTTGAACCGGTTCTCGCGTGCCGCCGTGACGTTGAGCAGGGAGCGCGAGGACACTCGCCTCCGTCCCCGTCGAAAACCGCTTCCGTCGTCACGAGGAGACTCTCCGTGTCCACCGATGCACCGCCCCCCTCGAAAGAGCAACACAAACTCCCCTCACCCGAGGAGTTCGCCGAGGTGCAGGAGAGCGCGGAGTTCGGTGAACTGCGCCGCTCCTACCGCTCCTTCGCCTTTCCGCTGACCGTCGCCTTCATCGCCTGGTACCTGCTGTACGTGCTGCTGTCGAACTACGCGGGCGGCTTCATGGGCACCAAGCTGTTCGGCAACATCAACGTCGCCTTCGTCCTCGGCGTCGCCCAGTTCATCACCACGTTCCTCATCGCCTGGTGGTACTCGCGGCACGCCGCCGTGAAGCTCGACCCCAAGGCCGAGGCCATCAAGTCCCGGATGGAGGGCGGCGCATGAGCACCGCACAGCAGACCCTGCTCGCCGCGAACGAGGCCAGCGAGCACCGGCCGCTGATCATCACCCTGTTCGCGCTGTTCGTCCTGGCCACGCTCGGCATCACCATCTGGGCCGGCCGCCAGACCAAGGACGCCGCCGACTTCTACGCGGGCGGCCGCCAGTTCAGCGCCTTCCAGAACGGCCTCGCCGTCTCCGGCGACTACATGTCGGCCGCGTCCTTCCTGGGCATCGCGGGCGCGATCGCCCTCTTCGGCTACGACGGCTTCCTGTACTCCATCGGCTTCCTGGTCGCCTGGCTGGTCGCCCTCCTCCTGGTGGCCGAGCCGCTGCGCAACTCCGGCCGCTACACCATGGGCGACGTGCTCGCGTACCGGATGCGCCAGCGCCCGGTCCGCACCGCCGCCGGTACCTCCACGATCGTCGTGTCGATCTTCTACCTGCTGGCCCAGATGGCCGGTGCGGGCGTCCTCGTCTCGCTGCTGCTCGGCATCACCTCCGACGCGGGCAAGATCCTCATCGTCGCCCTCGTCGGCATCCTGATGATCGTGTACGTCTCCATCGGCGGTATGAAGGGCACCACCTGGGTCCAGATGGTGAAGGCCGTGCTGCTCATCGGCGGCACCATCCTGATCACCTTCCTGGTGCTGCTGAAGTTCAACTTCAACATCTCCGACCTGCTCGGCACGGCCGCCGAGAACAGCGGCAAGGGCGCCGCCTTCCTGGAGCCCGGCCTCCAGTACGGCATGACCGGCACCTCCAAGCTGGACTTCGTCTCCCTGGGCATCGCCCTGGTGCTCGGCACGGCCGGCCTGCCGCACATCCTGATCCGCTTCTACACGGTGCCCGACGCCAAGGCCGCCCGTAAGTCGGTGAACTGGGCGATCGGCATCATCGGCGGCTTCTACCTGATGACCATCGCCCTCGGCTTCGGCGCCGCCGCGCTGATCTCCCAGGACGAGATCATCGCGTCCAACCCGTCGGGCAACACGGCGGCGCCCCTGCTCGCCCTGCACCTCGGCGGTGTCGACTCGACCTGGGGCGCGATCCTGCTCGCCACGATCTCGGCGGTCGCCTTCGCGACGATCCTCGCCGTCGTCGCCGGTCTCACCCTCGCCTCGTCGTCGTCCTTCGCGCACGACATCTACGCCAACGTCATCCGCAAGGGGAAGGCGTCCGGCGCCGAGGAGGTCCGCGCGGCCCGCTGGGCGACCGTCTTCATCGGCGTCGTCTCCATCGGCCTCGGCGCCCTCGCCCGCGATCTGAACGTGGCCGGCCTGGTCGCGCTCGCCTTCGCGGTCGCGGCCTCCGCCAACCTGCCGACGATCCTCTACAGCCTGTTCTGGAAGCGCTTCACCACCCAGGGCGCCCTGTGGTCGATCTACGGCGGTCTGATCGTCGCCGTCGGGCTGGTGCTGTTCTCGCCCGTCGTCTCCGGCGACCCCAAGGCGATGTTCCCCGAGGTGGACTTCGCCTGGTTCCCGCTGAAGAACCCGGGCATCATCTCCATCCCCTTCGGCTTCCTCATGGGCTGGCTCGGCACCGTCCTGTCCAAGGAGGAGCCGGACGCCAAGAAGTACGCCGAGCTGGAGGTCAGGTCCCTGACCGGCACCGGCGCCCACTGAGCACCAACCCCCTCGCGCGGCCGCGTCGTAGGAACCCCCAGGTCCCTCCGAAGCGGCCGCGCTCCACGTCGTGGGATCGGGTCTGTGGAGTTGTCAGTGCGGTCACGTAGGCTCGCAGGTGTCGGAGAGGAAGTGCTCCGGGCACGATCCGCGTCGAGGGAGGGGGCCCACGTGCTCATCGACACCTACGGCCGAGTGGCCACCGACCTGAGGGTCTCGCTGACCGACCGGTGCAATCTGCGCTGCACCTACTGCATGCCCGAGGAGGGCCTGCAGTGGCTGGCCAAGCCGGATCTGCTCACGGACGACGAGATCGTCCGGCTGATCGACATCGCGGTCACGTCCCTCGGTATCGAGGAGGTCCGCTTCACCGGCGGCGAGCCCCTGCTGCGCCCCGGCCTGGCCGGCATCGTCGAGCGCGTCGCGGCCCTGGAAAAGCGCCCCCAGATGTCGTTGACCACCAACGGCATCGGCCTCAAGCGCACGGCGGCCGCACTGAAGGCGGCGGGCCTGGACCGGGTCAACGTCTCCCTCGACACGCTCCGCCCGGACGTCTTCAAGACCCTCACCCGCCGCGACCGCCACAAGGACGTCATCGAGGGCCTGCACGCGGCCCGCGACGCCGGCCTGACCCCGGTCAAGGTCAACTCGGTCCTGATGCCGGGTCTCAACGACGACGAGGCCCCGGACCTCCTCGCCTGGGCCGTGGAGCACGACTACGAGCTGCGCTTCATCGAGCAGATGCCCCTGGACGCCCAGCACGGCTGGAAGCGCGACGGCATGATCACGGCAGGCGACATCCTGACCTCCCTGCGCACCCGCTTCGAGCTGACCGCCGAGGGAGAGGAGAAGCGCGGCTCGGCCCCGGCGGAGCGCTGGCTGGTGAACGGCGGGCCGCATGTGGTCGGCGTCATCGCCTCCGTCACCCGCCCCTTCTGCGCGGCCTGCGACCGCACCCGCCTCACCGCCGACGGTCAGGTACGCACCTGCCTCTTCGCCCAGGAGGAAACAGACCTCCGCGCCGCCCTCCGCTCCGACGCCCCGGACGAGGAGATCGCCCGCATCTGGCGCCTGGCGATGTGGGGCAAGAAGGCGGGAGCGGGCCTGGACGACCCGACATTCGTACAGCCGGACCGTCCGATGTCAGCGATCGGTGGTTAAGGGCTTCAGGGGCGTGGGGAACTGCGCGATCAGCCCCCACGAGCCGAATGACGTCAGACGTCCTTCGCTTCCCATTCCTTCAGAAGAACCACGTCTTTCAAAAACCCCCGCACTCCGAGGAACTGCGACAAATGCTCGCGATGCTCCTCACACGCGAGCCACGTCTTGCGCCGCTCCGGCGTATGGATCTTCGGGTTGTTCCACGCAAGCACCCACACCGCATCGACGCGGCAACCCTTCGCGGAACAGATGGGCGTCTCGTCACTCACAGCTTCTTCTCACCAGAAAAGGCGACGCCGAGCAGCCACGGGGGGAGCTGCCCGGCGTCGGTCCGTCGCTCCGACGGGGGATGCGGAGCGCGTACGAAGTATGTCACGGGTAACCCCGACCCCGGCACCTGAACAACATGATTGATCTGAGCTTTTCTTGAGCTTGGCGGGAAGATGACTTCCGTTTGTGACCGCCCCCGGACGCCCCTACCGCTCCCGCGAATCGGTCTTCGCACCCGGCGCCTGCCCGGACACCGCATCTTCCGCGGCAGATTCCGCGGAACCGTCCTGTGCCTCCGGCGGCGCGATCATCGGCCGCGTCGGCGCCGCCACGAACGTCGACGGCAGAGACGGCGCGTTCTCGCGCCCGGCGTTCGCGATCACCACCGCGATGTACGGCAGGACCAGCCCGAGCACCAACGCCACGATGGCGACGTGCCGTTCGACGTTCCACAACGTGGCCGCGAGGATCACGGAGATCGTGCGGACCGTCATCGAGATCACGTACCGGCGCTGCCGCCCGCGTACGTCCTCCTGAAGTCCCGTCCGGGCGCCGGTGATCCGGAAAACCTGGACGTTGCCGCCGCCGTGTTGCTTCCGCATCGCATTCCACCATCCGCCCGTATCGGACTCTCCCCGCCCCGTGGCCGCCCTGGGCCGGCCGGGGAAGCTGACCAGGGCAGCTCCCACGTTACGCCGCGGCTGCGCCCGCTACGAGACCGGGGCCCGTCCGGCCGAGGCGAAGGGCGTGCGCCGTGGCGCGTACGGCCTTCCCCGGCATGCGGCGTACCGCACCTGGGCCGACACTGGCCGTAGAGCTCACGTCAAGCCGTACGAGGAGGCAGCGATGGGCTGGTTGTGGGCGATCATCGTGGGACTGGTACTCGGCCTGCTGGCCAAGGCGATCATTCCGGGCAAGCAGCACCTGCCCCTGTGGCTGACCGTCATCCTGGGCATCATCGGAGGCATCGCCGGCAACGCCATCGCCCGGTCGGCCGGTGTCGACGCCACATCGGGCATCGACTGGTGGCGGCATGTCTTCCAGCTGGCCATGGCGATCATCCTCGTCGGCCTCGGGGACAAGGCCTGGACGACGGCACGGGGAGACAGACAGCGGGCGTGACGGCGGGGCGCACGGCGAAGGGAGCCGCCTCCGCACCGGAGACGACCCCCTTCTCACGCATGCTCAGCCGCTCGTGACCTCGACCGCCGCCAGGTTCTTCTTGCCCCGGCGCAGCACCAGCCAGCGCCCCTGCAGCAGGTCCTCCTTGGCGGGGACCGCGTCCTCGCCGGCGACCTTGACGTTGTTCACGTAGGCGCCGCCCTCCTTGACCGTGCGGCGCGCGGCCGACTTGCTGGCCACCAGGCCGACCTCGGCGAACAGGTCGACGACCGGGCCCAGCTCGGAGACCTGGATGTGCGGCACCTCCGACAGGGCCGCGGCCAGCGTCTTCTCGTCCAGCTCCGCCAGCTCGCCCTGCCCGAAGAGGGCCTTGGACGCGGCGATCACGGCGGCCGTCTGGTCCGCGCCGTGCACCAGCGTCGTCAGCTCCTCGGCGAGCGCCCGCTGCGCGGCCCGGGCCTGGGGACGCTCCTCGGTCTGCCGCTCCAGCTCCTCCAGCTCCTCGCGGGAACGGAAGGACAGGATGCGCATGTACTTCGAGATGTCCCGGTCGTCCACGTTCAGCCAGAACTGGTAGAACGCGTACGGCGTCGTCATCTCCGGGTCGAGCCAGACGGCGCCGCCCTCGGTCTTGCCGAACTTGGTGCCGTCCGCCTTGGTCATCAGCGGCGTCGCCAGGGCGTGCACCGCGGCGTCCGGCTCCAGGCGGTGGATCAGGTCCAGGCCCGCCGTGAGGTTTCCCCACTGGTCGCTGCCGCCCTGCTGGAGCGTGCAGCCGTAGCGCCGGTAGAGCTGCAGGAAGTCCATGCCCTGCAGGAGCTGGTAGCTGAACTCCGTGTAGCTGATGCCCTCGGAGGACTCCAGGCGCCGGGCCACGGAGTCCTTGGTCAGCATCTTGTTGACGCGGAAGTGCTTGCCGATGTCCCGCAGGAACTCGATCGCGGAGAGGTTCTCCGTCCAGTCGAGGTTGTTGACCATGACGGCCGCGTTCTCGCCCTCGAAGGTCAGGAACGGCTCGATCTGGGAACGCAGCTTGCCGACCCAGCCGGTCACCGTCTCCGGGTCGTTCAGCGTGCGCTCCGCCGTCGGACGCGGGTCGCCGATCAGGCCCGTGGCACCGCCGACCAGCGCCAGCGGCCGGTGACCGGCCTGCTGGAGCCGCCGCACGGTGAGCACCTGCACCAGGTGCCCCACGTGCAGCGACGGCGCCGTCGGGTCGAAGCCGCAATAGAACGTGACGGGACCGTCCGCGAGCGCCTTGCGCAAAGCGTCCTCGTCAGTGGACAGGGCGAACAGCCCGCGCCACTTCAGCTCGTCGACGATGTCCGTCACGGTTCTCGTATCTCCTTGAGCGGGCCCGTGTGGAGCGGGCCCGATTGATTGGGCTCGTAATCAGGTACGAGGTTATACGCCCTGGCTGACAGAGCTCATATTGAAGTCCGGCACCCGCAGGGCCGGCATCGCGGCCCTGGTGAACCAGTCGCTCCATTCCCTCGGCAGCGTCTTCTCCGTCCGCCCGGCCTCTGTCACCCGGCCCAGCAGACCGACCGGCGTCTCGTTGAACCGGAAGTTGTTCACCTCGCCGGTCACCTCGCCGTTCTCGACCAGGTAGACACCGTCCCGGGTCAGGCCCGTCAGCAGCAGCGAGGCCGGGTCGACCTCGCGGATGTACCACAGGCAGGTCAGCAGCAGCCCGCGCTCGGTGGCGGCGACCATCTCGTCCAGGGAGCGGTCCTCGCCCCCGTCCAGGATCACGTTGTCGATGCCCGGCGCCACCGGCAGACCGGTCAGGCCCGCGCTGTGGCGGCTGGTCGTCAGATGCCGCAGCTCTCCCTCGCGCATCCACTCGGTGGCCGCCAGCGGCAGTCCGTTGTCGAACACCGACTCGTCGCCCCCGGAGGAGTGCGCGATCACGAAGGGCGCCGACTCCAGGCCGGGCTCGTTCGGGTCGCCGCGCAGGGTCAGCGGCAGATCGGTCAGCTTCTCGCCGACCCGCGTGCCCCCGCCCGGCTTGGAGAACACCGTGCGGCCCTCCACCGCGTCCCGGCCCGACGCCGACCACAGCTGGTAGATCAGCAGGTCCGCCACGGCCGACGGCGGCAGCAGCGTCTCGTACCGCCCCGCGGGCAGCTCCACGCGCCGCTCGGCCCACCCGAGGCGCACGGCCAGCTCCGCGTCCAGGGCCGCCGGGTCGACGTCCTTGAAGTCCCGGGTGGAGCGCCCGGCCCACGCGGACCGGGTCCGGTCCGGTGACTTGGCGTTCAGCTCCAGCGTCCCGTTCGGCTGGTCGTGCCGCAGCCGCAGCCCCGTGGAGGTGCCCAGGTACGTCGACACCAGTTCGTGGTTGGCGAACCCGTACAGCTCCCGGCCGCCGGCACGCGCGCGTGCGAAGGCCTCGCCGAGCGCCGGCGCGAAGTCGGCGAACACCGCGGAGGAGGTCTCGACGGGCGCCTCCGTGAACTCCGGGCTCGCGGCCACGCCCGTGACCAGCGGCTGGGCGTCCTCGGCGGGCCCGGCACCGCGCGCGGCCGCCTCGGCTGCCCGCACCAGGGGCTCCAGCTCGTCGGCGGTCACGGCGGACCGTGACACGACCCCCGAGGCCGTGCCCTCCTTGCCGTCGACCGTGGCGACGACGGTGAGCGTGCGCCCGCGCGTGACGCCGTTGGTGGTCAGGGCGTTGCCCGCCCAGCGCAGGTTGGCGGTGGACTGCTCGTCGGCGATGACGACACAGCCGTCCGCCCGGGACAGTTCGAGGGCGCGCTCGACGACCTCGTGCGGCTTGCTGGAACGCGCGCTCATCGACCGGCCTCCTGCGTGGTGTTGAGGATGTTGACGCCCTTGAAGAGGGCCGACGGGCAGCCGTGCGACACGGCCGCCACCTGGCCCGGCTGGGCCTTGCCGCAGTTGAAGGCGCCGCCCAGGACGTAGGTCCCCGGACCGCCGACGGCGGACATGGAGCCCCAGAAGTCGGTGGTCGTCGCCTGGTAGGCCACGTCCCGCAGCTGCCCGGCGAGCCGCCCGTTCTCGATCCGGTAGAAGCGCTGACCCGTGAACTGGAAGTTGTAGCGCTGCATGTCGATCGACCAGGACCGGTCGCCGACGACGTAGATGCCCCGCTCCACGCCCCCGATCAGATCCTCGGTCGACATCCCGGCGGGGTCTGGCTTCAGCGACACGTTTGCCATGCGCTGCACGGGCACGTGCCCGGGGGAGTCGGCGTAGGCGCAGCCGTTGGAGCGCTCGAACCCGGTCAGCCGCGCGATCCGCCGGTCCAGCTGGTAGCCGACGAGCGTGCCGTCCTTGACGAGGTCCCAGGACTGGCCCTCGACACCCTCGTCGTCGTACCCGATCGTGGCTAGCCCGTGCTCGGCGGTGCGGTCGCCGGTGACGTTCATCAGCTCCGAGCCGTACCGCAACTTGCCCAGCTGGTCGAACGTGGCGAACGAGGTGCCCGCGTAGGCGGCCTCGTAGCCGAGCGCCCGGTCCAGCTCGGTGGCGTGCCCGATGGACTCGTGGATGGTCAGCCACAGGTTGGACGGGTCGACGACCAGGTCGTACAGGCCCGGATCGACGCTCGGCGCGCGCATCTTCTCGGCGAGCAGCTCCGGGATCCGCTCCAGCTCGTCCTCCCAGTCCCAGCCGGTGCCCCGCAGGTACTCCCAGCCGCGTCCCGCGGGCGGCGCGAGGGTGCGCATCGAGTCGAACTCGCCGGTCGACTCGTCCACCGACACGGCGTTGAACACCGGGTGCAGCCGGACCCGCTGCTGCGTGGTCACCGTGCCCGCGGTGTCGGCGTAGAACTTGTTCTCGTGGACGGTGAGCAGCGAGGCGTCGACATGGTCGACCCCGTCGGCCGCCAGCAGCCGCGCGCTCCAGTCCGCGATCAGCCCGGCCTTCTCCTCGTCGGGCACGGTGAGCGGATCGATCTCGTACGACGAGACCCACGTCTTCTCGGCGTGCACCGGCTCACCGGCCAGCTCCACGCGCTCGTCCGACCCGGCCGCCTTGATCACCTGGGCGGACAGCTTGGCCATGGCCACGGCCTGCCCGGCGACCTTGGCGGCGGCGTCCAGGCTGAGGTCCACACCGGAGGCGAAACCCCACGTCCCGCCGTGCACGACGCGCACCGCGTAGCCGAGGTCGGTGGTGTCCGACGACCCGGCGGGCTTGGCGTCCCGGAACCGCCAGGAGGCGCCCCGCACCCGCTCGAACCGGAAGTCCGCGTGCTCGGCACCGAGCGCACGCGCGCGTGCCAGGGCCGCGTCGGCGAGGGGGCGTAGGGGGAGGGCCGTGAAGGCCTCGTCGATGGTATGAGGCACCGCCGTCTCTTTCTGTCGAGGTGAGCGTGGTTGCCGTACTACGTGACTGCTCCGATCATGTCCTCCATCCCGCGCGCGGGCCACGAGTTTCCGTACCCCGGGTGCGTGGCTTTCTGTAGGGACCCGACAGTGAGTCCCGTACGCCACTGTCGGTGCCCGATTGTCCGCGGGCGTGCCCGGACCGATAGGTTTTCGATGAAGCCGCCTGTCATCGCCGTCTGTCGTCCAGGCGCCCGGGCGGGCGTATCAGACCGCTATCGAAAGGGTGATCCGTTGAGCCGCTCGGTTCTCGTCACCGGAGGCAACCGGGGCATCGGCCTCGCCATCGCCCGCGCTTTCGCCGATGCCGGCGACAAGGTCGCCATCACGTACCGCTCGGGTGAGCCGCCCGCCGCCCTGACGGATTTGGGCTGCCTGGCCGTCAAGTGCGACATCACCGACCCCGAGCAGGTGGAGCAGGCCTACAAGGAGATCGAGGAGAACCACGGCCCAGTCGAGGTCCTCGTCGCCAACGCCGGCATCACCAAGGACCAGCTCCTGATGCGCATGTCCGAGGAGGACTTCACCTCGGTCATCGACACCAACCTCACCGGCACCTTCCGGGTGGTCAAGCGCGCCAACCGCGGCATGCTGCGGGCCAAGAAGGGCCGCGTCGTCCTGATCTCCTCGGTCGTCGGCCTGTACGGCGGCCCGGGCCAGGCCAACTACGCCGCCTCCAAGGCCGCCCTGGTCGGCTTCGCACGCTCCCTCGCCCGTGAGCTGGGCTCGCGGAACCTCACCTTCAACGTCGTCGCGCCCGGCTTCGTCGACACCGACATGACCAAGGTGCTCTCCGACGAGCAGCGCACGGGCATCGTGGCGCAGATCCCGCTCGGCCGGTACGCCCAGCCGGAGGAGGTCGCCGCGACGGTGCGGTTCCTCGCCTCGGACGACGCCTCGTACATCACTGGAGCCGTCATCCCCGTTGACGGCGGACTGGGAATGGGTCACTGATCACCATGAGCGGAATTCTCGAGGGCAAGCGCGTCCTGATCACCGGTGTGCTGATGGAGTCCTCCATCGCCTTCCATGCCGCCAAGCTGGCCCAGGAGCAGGGTGCCGAGATCATCCTCACGGCGTTCCCGCGGCCCACGCTGACCGAGCGCATCGCCAGGAAGCTGCCCAAGCCCACCAAGGTCATCGAGCTCGACGTCACGAACGACGAGCACCTCGGGCGTCTGGCCGACATCGTCGGCGAGGAGCTCGGCGGCCTCGACGGCGTCGTGCACTCCATCGGCTTCGCCCCGCAGGACGCCCTCGGCGGCAACTTCCTGAACACGCCGTTCGAGTCGGTCGCCACGGCCATGCACGTCTCGGCGTACTCCCTGAAGTCGCTGACCATGGCCTGTCTGCCGCTGATGCAGAACGGCGGTTCCGTCGTCGGTCTGACCTTCGACGCCCAGTACGCCTGGCCGCAGTACGACTGGATGGGCCCGGCCAAGGCCGCCCTGGAGGCCACCAGCCGCTACATGGCCCGTGACCTGGGCAAGCAGAACATCCGCTGCAACCTGGTCTCGGCCGGTCCGATCGGCTCCATGGCCGCCAAGTCCATCCCGGGCTTCGGCGAGCTGGCCGCCGTCTGGGACGACCGTTCGCCGCTCGAGTGGGACCTCAAGGACCCCGAGCCCGCCGGCCGCGGCATCGTCGCGCTGCTGAGCGACTGGTTCCCGAAGACCACGGGCGAGATCATCCACGTGGACGGCGGTCTGCACGCCATCGGAGCCTGATCTCCCGTACGCCGTCGACGCCCCGTTCCCCGCAGCGCGCGGGGAGCGGGGCGTCACCCGTTCGGCCCAGCAGGCCGGGCGGGGGAGGCCCGTGACCGGGCACTCTGGAGTACGCGTTCACCACGCGGTCCCCTCCCCAGCACGGCCGAGGAGGTCCCCTTGTGCGCTTGTCCCGCCGAACGGCCTCACTGTCCGTCGCCGTCGCTCTCGTGCTGGCCCTGGCGTACGAGGCGGTGCCGCACGCGCGCGTGCCCGCCGGCGACGAGCGGGAGCGGGCCGACCCCTTCGGCGCCGCGTGCCGGATCCGCGTCGACGACTCCAGGGTGACCGCGTACTGTCACAACCCCTACCCGGAGACCGACCGTGTGAGCCTGCACGTCGAGTGCGCCCGCTGGTGGGACATCGACACCGACAGCTCCCCGGTGGAGGCCGGGCCCGCGCAGACCGTGCGCCTCAAGGGACGCTGCTGGAAGGAAGTCGGCGGCGCCTGGGTCAGCCACCGGAGGGCGAGCTGATCCCGCCCAGACGGCACAGGAACGGATAGCGGGCCGCCTCCGTCCCCGCCCGGTCCGCGTCCCCCACGCGGATCGCGTCGAGCAGCCGCCCGTGGTCCATGTACGTCTCCGGCGTCAGCTTCTCGCCGACGTCCTCGCGCAGCCAGTCCCGCAGCACCTCGCCCAGGTCGGCGTACATGGCGGTCATCACGTCGTTGTGGGAGGCGGAGACCACGGCCAGGTGGAAGGTCGCGTCCGCGGTCACGAACGCCTCCGCGTCACCCGACTCCCAGGCCTCCTCGCGCCGCAGCAACAGCGCGTCGAGCTGCTTCAGGTCCTTCTCGGTGCGCCGCTCGGCGGCCAGCCGGGCGGCGGACGACTCCAGCGTGGAGCGCAGCTCGGCGATGTGCCGGGGGTCGGCGCCGGCGAACCGCCGCTGCATCACACCGGCCAGCTCACTGGTCGCCACGACATAGGTGCCGGAGCCCTGGCGGATGTCCAGCAGGCCGTTGTGCGCGAGCGCGCGGACGGCTTCACGGACCGTGTTGCGGGCGACGCCGAGCTGCTCGACCAGTTCCGGCTCGGTCGGGATGCGGGAGCCGACCGGCCACTCGCCCGACGTGATCTGGGCCCGCAGCGCGGCGATGACCTGTTCGGAGAGCGCCGAACGACGGGGATGGCTCAGAGGCATGGCTCACCTTCGCACGGCCGGGGCGCCGGACGGCAGCCGAGGAGTGGACGGATTGGACAGTCAATCATCCCATGATTCTATGATGGGCCACATGGCTAGTGAGGAAACCCGGACGATGACGCCCCCGACCGTTCGCAGCTCGGCCGCGCACGACGCCCGGAAACCGGGCGGCCCGTCCACGCGCGCGTGGACGACACGGCTGCTCGTCCTCGGCATCGTGCTGTCCGCCCTGAACCTCCGGCCCGCCATCACCAGCCTCGGCGCCCTCCTGGAGGAGGTCCGCGACGGGCTCGGCATGAGCGGCAGCGTGGCCGGACTGCTCACCTCCGTGCCGCCGCTGTGCTTCGCCGTCTTCGGCGTCATGGCCCCGCGGCTCGCCCGCCGCTTCGGAGCGGGCGCCGTGGTGTGCGCCGGTATGGCCGCCATCGCCACCGGCCTGGCGATCCGGCCGTACGCCGGCGGCACGGCCGGCTTCCTGGCCGCCAGTGCCCTCGCCCTCATGGGTATCGCGGTCAGCAACGTCCTGATGCCGGCCATCGTCAAGCAGTGGTTCCCCGACCGCGTGGGTTCCATGACCGGCGTCTACTCCATGGGACTCGCCCTGGGCACGTCCCTCGCGGCCGCGGTCACTGTGCCCGTCTCCGACGCACTGGGCGGAAGCTGGCAGTCGGGCCTGGCCCTGTGGTCGGGGCTCGCCGTCGCGGCGATCCTGCCGTGGCTGCCGTTCGTACGGCGGCGCCCGGCGGCATCCGGACCGGGACAGCGGGCCGACGGCGACGGGACGACGCGGGACCCGGAGGCGCCGCGGCTGCGGATCACCCGGAGCCGTACCGCCTGGGCGCTGGCCGTCTTCTTCGGGCTCCAGGCCACCGCCGCCTACATCACAATGGGCTGGATGGCGCAGATCTTCCGGGACGCCGGTGTGCCCGCCGGCACCGCCGGGCTGCTGCTGGCGCTCACCATGGCGATGGGCGTGCCCCTGGCCTTCGTCATACCCCGCCTGGCCACGCGGCTGCCGCACCAGGGCCCGATCGTGCTGGCCCTGGGCGTCTGCGGCCTGATCGGCTACGCCGGGCTGTATCTCGCGCCGGCCGGCGGCGCCTGGGCCTGGGCCCTGCTGCTCGGCGTCGCGAACTGCGCCTTCCCGCTCGCCCTCACCATGGTCGGCATGCGGGCCAGGACCGGCCCGGGCGTGGCCCAGCTGTCGGCGTTCGCGCAGAGCACCGGCTACCTCATCTCCATCCCGGGACCGCTCCTGGTGGGCGTCCTCTACCAGCACAGCGGCGGCTGGGGCCTGCCGATCGCGCTGATGAGCGCCCTGATGATCCCGCAGATGGTCGTCGGCTGGCTGGCGGGCCGCGACCGCACGGTGGAGGACGAGGCGGACCGCTGAACCGGCCTCCTCGCGCCGGCTCACCCCGGGGCGTACCGCACTCGGGGTGGGTGCGACACTTGCCCCATGCCAGTGCTCGATCCGAATCCCCAGCATGGTCAGAAGAAGATGCTGCTCGTGTTCGGCGCCTTCTTCGCGATCTTCATCGTCATCGCCGTCATCGCGACGCTCGCCTCGCCGTGACCGGCCCCGGCCCCGCCGATGGTGGGGCTAGCCCCCCTGTCCCCTAGGGGGTGAGGGTCAGGGTCAAGTGGGTGGGTCGCCGGATGGGTTGGCTACCGCGGATTCCGTAACTTCGAGGTGTGGCCGCGAGACGGGGGCCACCGGCCACTCGAAGAGCGGAGGCACCCATGTCGGCCCCTACGCAGACCCCGCCCCACCCGGCGACCCGGTCCGGCGCCGACAGCCGGCTTCCCTGGTGGGCCCTGGCCCTGCCGGCGCTTCTCTTCACCGCGCTGCTCGTCCTGATCCTGAACCCGTCCGGCGCCCACGCGGCCACCGGTGACCCCGTGGTCACGCACCTCTTCGAGCGACTGCAGCAGCTGACAGCCCGCTGAGCACGGCCGAAGCCGGTGGTCAACTCCCTGCGCCCGATGGCGTGTTTCATGCGAAGCTGGATCTCATGAGCGTCGCAGAACCCCGCACGATTGTCCTCTTCCGCCATGCGAAAGCCGACTGGCCACAGGTGACCGATCACGAGCGCCCGCTCGCCGACCGGGGCCGAAAAGACGCGGCGGAGGCCGGGCGCAGGCTGGCCGACACCGGCCTCCCCTTCGACCTGGCCCTGTGCTCCACCGCGGTCCGGACCCGGGAGACCTGGAAGCTCGCCGTCCATGAGTTCCCGCATCGGCCGAAAACCGTATACGAAGAGCGGATCTACGAGGCCTCGCCGGGCGAACTGATCGCCCTGCTCAACGAGACCCCCGACGATGTGCGGAACGTCCTCATGATCGGCCACAACCCGGGCGTCCAGGGCCTCGCCGACATCCTGGCGGGCTCCGCCGAGGACGACGCCCGCGAGCGGATGGACCGCCGCGGGTTCCCAGCCGCCGCCTTCGCCGTCCTGTCGTTCAGCGGCTCGTGGAAGAGCGTGGAGCCGGGCACGGCCGAGCTGCGGGACTACTGGGCGCCGACCGAGTGACCTTCTCCGCGTGACAGTGGGGACGTGACTGGGGGCCCGGCACCGGGTTGCGGGGCAGCGTCGTGGCGATCGGCGACTCGATCACCGACGGGGCGAATTCGACCTGGGGCGC
>NZ_JBSHKH010000156.1:0-17637 GCF_053643595.1 Streptomyces sp. NPDC055506
GGGCACCTCCCAGGCCCTTAAGGCACTGGGGGAGGCACGCATGCCCGCAGCTAGGTCGGCTGACAAAAGCAATGCCGGCGCAGCTCCCCAGCTGCGCCGGCATTTTTTGCCGTCCGCCGCACCCCCGTCCCCACGGGGTTTCATGGGTGGATGTCCCCGCCCGGACCGCTCTTCCGGGCCTGGGGTCGCCGCTCAGCGCCCCAGCATCTCTCCCACGGACGACGCCTGTGTGGCCACTGTCTCCCACCCGTCGAAGACGAGGAGGAGCAGGACCGCCAGGGGAAGGGCCATCAGCGTCGCCACCAGGGGGTGGCGGCGGCCCGTGCGGCGGGGCCGGAGCGTGATGCGCTCCCGCGTGCGGACCAGCGTCCGCGGTGCCGTATGGGCCATGGTCCCTCTCCTGACCGTTCTCAGTTGTCGTTGGCAGCGGCGGGCGTCTGACCTCGGGGGACGAGTGCTACACCCGCCGCTTGACCTCAAATCTAGGTGTCCGGCCCTCCCCGGGCGTCATGCCCTCGTACCGATTGCCGGGCCTCCCGGAGGATGAGCCGCCACCTGCGATGTACTCCCCTGGGTGGAGACGGAGAGCCGGGTCTCAGGGTCTTCCCCGACGGGACGCCTGGCTCACCCCGCTTTGTCCGAGCTTTCCTCGCGCGGAATCGGCTGTTCCACCAGTGCCAGCACCCGGTTCGCCATGAAGCGGGCCGTACGCACCACTGCCCCGCTTCGGGTGACTTCGCTCACTTCCACGACACCTCGACGTACCGCCGTCTCCACCCTGCGGCCCGCCCTGCTCGCCACCACCTCGTATGTGCGTGTCGTGTCACCGGCGTCCACGACTATCTCCACACGGTCACCCTTCACGGGTCCAATCCCCCTTCCGTGGCAGGCGGTTGGGGTCGACCCCCGCGTGAACACGGCCTGTCCGCACGCCCCCTGACCACACTTCAAGTCTCCCACCCACCACTGACAATCCATTGGCCCGAGAGGGCGCGGCCTCTGCGCGTGGGCGGCCGTGGAAACGTAAGCTGTGGCTCGTCACAGGACCGGGCAGCGGGGATGAACATGGCGATGATGCGCCTGAGGCGCGAGGACCCGCGCGTCGTCGGCTCGTTCAGGCTTCACAGACGGCTCGGCGCGGGCGGGATGGGCGTGGTCTACCTGGGCTCCGACAAGAAGGGGCAACGGGTCGCGCTCAAGGTCATCCGCCCTGACCTGGCGGAGGATCAGGAGTTCCGCTCGCGCTTCGCGCGTGAGGTCTCGGCTGCGCGGCGGATCCGCGGCGGCTGCACGGCCCGGCTCGTGGCCGCGGACCTGGAGGCGGACCGGCCCTGGTTCGCCACACAGTACGTACCGGGACCCTCCCTGCACGACAAGATCGCCGCCGAGGGACCGCTCGGCGCCGCCGATGTCGCCGCCGTCGGGGCCGCCCTCTCCGAGGGCCTGGTCGCCGTGCACGAGGCAGGGGTCGTGCACCGGGACCTGAAGCCGTCCAACATCCTGCTGTCCCCGAAGGGGCCGCGGATCATCGACTTCGGCATCGCCTGGGCCACCGGCGCCTCGACGCTCACCCACGTCGGCACCGCGGTCGGCTCGCCGGGCTTCCTCGCACCGGAGCAGGTGCGCGGGGCGGCCGTCACTCCGGCCACGGACGTGTTCTCGCTGGGTGCCACGCTCGCGTACTCCTCGATGGGCGACTCTCCGTTCGGGCACGGCAGTTCCGAGGTGATGCTGTACCGCGTCGTGCACGAGGAGGCGCAGCTGCACGGCGTGCCCGACGCGCTGGCTCCGCTCGTCCGGGCCTGCCTGGCGAAGGACCCCGAGGAGCGGCCCAGCACACTCCAACTGTCGCTGCGGCTCAAGGAGATCGCGGCCCGGGAGGCGCAGGACCTCGCCGGGGTAAGGCCGCCCGCGCCGCGCGGCGCGGAGACCGACCGGCCCGTCGACACCTACCCCGAGCGGGTCCGGCGCCCGCAGGGACAACAGGGTTCGGCGGGGGCCGGTGCACAGCGGGGCCGGGGCACTCCCCCACCGCGGGGTTCCGCCCAGTCCCGGGACGGGGCTTCGTCCGCGGACGGTACGGCTTCCCAGGGCGGAGCCGGTGTCCGGGGCGGAAGCCGACAGCCGGGCAGCGGGAACGGCGGCCGGCAGGCGGGTGGCGCGAACCGTGGCAGGACTCCGGCGCGCGACCGTGGCGCGTCGGCGCGGTCCGGGGGGCGGCCGACGCCCACCGGGCGCAACGGGACCCGGTCGGGCAGCGGCAGCCGCCCCGCCCCGCACAGCGGCACCGGGCGTCCGTCCAGGACGGGGACCGGGCTGCGGCCCGCCAATCCACGGTTGCTGCGGCAGCGGCTGTTCGTATTCGTCGTGGTCACACTGCTGGTGGCGATCGGCATCGCCCTGGTGCAGGGCTGTCAGGGCCCGGCGCGAGGACTCGGCGGCGACGGAGGCGGCGTACGGGAGCAGCAGGTCCACCAGTCGCAGCCGCTGGACGACGCACCCGTGCGGCCGGACGGTACGACTCGGAGCTGACGGGCCTCGGCGGCCTCGCCCGGCTCGGCCTCGCCGCTGTTCCTACACCTGGGGACGGCCGGTGGCCACGGCGTAGAAGGCCACGGCCGCCGCCGCGCCCACGTTGAGGGAGTCGACGCCGTGGGACATGGGGATGCGGACCCACTCGTCGGCGGCGACCAGGGCCTGGGTGGACAGGCCGTCGCCCTCGGCGCCGAGCATCAGGGCCACGCGGTCCATGGTGTGCGGGGCGGCCTCGTCGAGGGGCCGGGCCTTCTCGTCGGGGGTGAGGGCGAGCAGCGTGAAGCCGGCCT
Source organism: Streptomyces sp. NPDC055506 (assembly GCF_053643595.1). Classification (NCBI taxonomy): domain Bacteria; kingdom Bacillati; phylum Actinomycetota; class Actinomycetes; order Kitasatosporales; family Streptomycetaceae; genus Streptomyces; species Streptomyces sp. NPDC055506. The sequence continues at coordinate 2,826 of NZ_JBSHKH010000156.1, forward strand.
CGCGGACCGACTCCAGGCCCTTGGGCCAGGTGTCCAGACGGGCGTACGGGACGGAGAAGACCGCGCCCATGGAGACCTTCACGCTGCGGCGGTAGAGGGGGTCGGCGCAGTCCGGGGAGAGCAGGACCGCGTCCATGCCGAGGGCCGCCGCCGAGCGGAAGATCGCGCCGATGTTGGTGTGGTCGTTGACCGACTCCATGATCACGACGCGGCGTGTGGTCCTCAGGAGGTCGGCCGCCGTGGGCAGGGGTTTGCGCTGCATGGAGGCGAGCGCGCCCCGGTGCACGTGGTAGCCGGTAACCTGCTCGGCCAGCTCCGGGCTGACCGCGTAGACCGGGGCCGGGAGCTCGTCGATGACATCGCGCATGACGTCGACCCACTTGGCCGAGAGCAGCATGGACCGCATCTCGTAGCCCGCTTCCTTGGCCCTTCTGATGACCTTCTCGCCCTCGGCGATGAACAGGCCCTCGGCGGGTTCGCGCTTGCGGCGCAGTTCCACGTCGGTCAGGCCGGTGTAGTCGGAGAGGCGCGGGTCGTCGGGATCGTCGACGGTGATGAGATCGGCCACAGGGTGATACTGCCTTGTCCTGGGTGCGGTGCCAACGGCTCGGTACGGTTTGTGTTACCCGGGGTTACTCGCGGGGCGCGGCAGCCGTGGGGCCGACCTTCACGACCTCGCCGATGACGATGACCGCCGGGGGCTTCACGTCCTCGGTACGGACCGCCTCCGCGACCGTCGCGAGGGTCGCGTCGACCCGGCGCTGGGCGGCCGTCGTGCCCTCCTGGACGAGAGCGACGGGGGTGTCGGCCGGCTTTCCGTGCGCGACGAGTGTCTCGGCGATCTTTCCGATCTTGTCGACGCCCATGAGGATCACCAGCGTGCCGGTCAGCCTGGCCAGGGACGGCCAGTCGACCAGGGAACGCTCGTCGTCGGGCGCGACATGGCCGCTGACCACGGTGAACTCATGGGCGACGCCTCGGTGGGTGACCGGGATGCCGGCCGCGCTCGGGACCGAGATGGAGCTGGAGATCCCGGGGACGACCGTGCACGGGATGCCGACCTCGGCGAGGGCCTGGAGCTCCTCCATGCCGCGGCCGAAGACGTAGGGGTCGCCGCCCTTCAGGCGGACGACCGACTTGCCCTGCTTCGCGTGCTCGATCAGCGCGCTGTTGATGGCCTCCTGAGCCATGAAGCGGCCGTAGGGGATCTTCGCCGCGTCGATCACCTCGACGTGGGGCGGGAGTTCGGCGAGGAGGTCGCGCGGGCCGAGGCGGTCCGCGATGACGACGTCCGCCTCGGCGAGCAGGCGGCGGCCGCGGACCGTGATCAGGTCCGGGTCGCCGGGGCCGCCGCCGACCAGGGCTACTCCGGGGGTACGGGTGCGGTGGTGCGGGGCGACGAGCGTGCCGTCGCGCAGTCCCTCCACGACCGCGTCGCGGATGGCGGCGGTGTGGCGTGGGTCGCGCCCCTTGGCGTCCGTGGTGAGGACGGCGACCGTGACGCCCTCGCTGTGGCCGGTGGCCGGGGTCCAGGCCGTCGCCTCGTCGGCGTCGTCGGAGCGGACGCACCAGACCCGGCGGTGCTCCGCCTCGGCGGAGGCCCGGGTGTTCGCCTCCGTGTCACCGGTGGCGATGAGGGCGTACCAGGCGTTCTCGAGGTCGCCTTCCTCATAGCGGCGCCGCTGCCAGGTGATCTCGCCGGCGTCCGCCATGGCTTCGACGGAGGGGGTGGCGCTGGGTGACACGAGGATGATGTCCGCACCTGCCGCGATCAGCGCCGGGAGGCGGCGCTGGGCGACCTGGCCGCCGCCGAGAACGACCACGCGGCGGCCGGTGAGGCGGAGGCCTACGGGGTAGGCGGGGTGTTCGGCCATGGGGGTGCGGCTCCTGTTGACGGCGGTGCGGTAGCCCTGACGTGCGGATTTTAATGGGCGGGGGCCAGGACGGCTCCGGTGGTCCAGTGGCTGGGCACCGGAGCCGGCCCTCGGCACCTACTTCTCAGTGACGCCCGCCGAGTCGAACGTCGCCACCTCGTGCATCGCCCGGGCCGTGCTCTGGACCAGCGGCAGGGCCAGCAGGGCGCCCGTGCCCTCGCCCAGGCGGAGATCGAGGTCGACCAGGGGGCGCAGGCCCAGTTTGTTGAGCGCGGCGACATGGCCCGGCTCGGCGCTGCGGTGACCGGCGATGCAGGCGGCCAGGACCTCGGGGGCGATGGCGCGGGCCACCAGGGCGGCGGCGCCGGCGCTGACGCCGTCCAGGATCACCGGCGTACGCAGGGAGGCGCCGCCGAGGAGGAGGCCGACGATGGCGGCGTGTTCGAAGCCGCCGATCGCGGCGAGCACGCCGATCGGGTCGGCCGGGTCCGGCTGGTGGAGTTCCAGCGCGCGGCGGACGACCTCCGTCTTGCGGGCGAGGGTCTCGTCGTTGATGCCGGTGCCCCGGCCCGTGACCTCGGCCGGGTCCGCACCCGTGAAGACGGAGATCAAGGCGGCGGACGCGGTCGTGTTGGCGATGCCCATCTCGCCGGTGAGCAGGGCCTTGTTGCCGGCGGCGACCAGGTCGCGGGCGGTCTCGATGCCGACCTCGATGGCCTGCTTGGCCTCCTCGCGGGTCATCGCGGGCCCGGTCGTCAGATCGGACGTACCGGCCCGGACCTTGCGGGGCAGCAGTCCCGGGGTGGCCGGGAGGTCGGCGGCGACGCCCACGTCGACGATGCAGACCTCGGCGCCCACCTGGGTGGCGAAGGCGTTGCAGACGGCGCCGCCGCCCAGGAAGTTGGCCACCATCTGGGCCGTGACCTCCTGCGGCCAGGGGGTCACCCCCTGGGCGTGCACGCCGTGGTCGCCGGCGAAGATCGCGACGGCCGCGGGCTCCGGGATGGGCGGCGGGCACTGGCGGGACAGGCCGGACAGCTGTGCGGAGATGATCTCCAGCATGCCCAGCGCACCGGCCGGCTTGGTCATACGCTTCTGGCGCTCCCACGCCTCGCCGAGCGCCTTGGCGTCCAGCGGGCGGATCTGCGCGACGGTCTCGGCGAGCAGGTCGTGCGGTTCCTCTCCGGGCAGTGCGCGGCGGCCGTACGTCTCCTCGTGCACGACCCAGGACAGCGGGCGGCGCTTGGACCAGCCCGCCTGCAGCAACTCGGGCTCGTCGGGGAACTCGTCGACGTAACCGACGCACAGGTAGGCGATGACTTCGAGGTGCTCGGGCAGGCCGAGGGCGCGGACCATCTCGCGCTCGTCGAAGAAGCTGACCCAGCCGACGCCGAGGCCTTCGGCGCGGGCGGCGAGCCAGAGGTTCTCCACGGCCAGGGCCGCCGAGTACGGCGCCATCTGGGGCTGGGTGTGACGGCCGAGGGTGTGGCGTCCGCCGCGGGTCGGGTCCGCGGTGACGACGATGTTCACCGGGGTGTCGAGGATGGCCTCGATCTTCAGTTCCTTGAACTGCTTCGCCCGGCCCTTGGGGAGGGACTTGGCGTACGCGTCGCGCTGACGCATCGCCAGTTCGTGCATCGCGCGCCGGGTGTCGGCGGAGCGGATGACGACGAAGTCCCACGGCTGTGAGTGGCCCACGGAGGGCGCGTGGTGGGCGGCCTCCAGGACACGGAGCAGCACCTCGTGCGGGATCGGGTCGCTGCGGAAGCCGTTGCGGATGTCGCGGCGTTCGCGCATGACCTTCAGGACGGCCTCGCGCTCGGCGGCGTCGTAGGCGGGGGCGGCGGGGCCGGTGGACTGTCGTGCCTCTGCCACTGGCGCCGCGCTCTCTTCGTCGTGACGTGCCTGGTCGGCCAAGTCTTCCTGGTCGGCGGCCCGGGTGTCCAGGTCGTCGGCGTTCTGCGCGAGTTCGGCGTCGCCGTCGCGCGGTGCGGGGACGGTGGCGACGGGGGCCGGCGGCTCCGGCACCTCGGGCTGTACGGGCTCGGGCTGTACGGGCTCGGGCTGTGCCGGCTCGGGGGCGGCGGGCGGCTGGGACTGCTGCGGGCCCTGGACGGGCTGCATGCTCGGCTCGTCCGTCTTCTGGTCTGCCTGGTCGTCCAGCTTCTCGTCCGGCTTCTCGTCCGCGATCGGCTCCGGGAGTACGACGGTGACGTCCTCGGCGGATGCCGGGGGGACGTCCGTGCTCTCGGGCGTGGGGGTCACCGGCTCGGGGGTGGGTCCGGGAGCGACTTCCTCGGCCACGGGGGCGGGTTCGGGAGCGACTTCCTCGACCGTGAGGGCCGGCTCGGCTGCCTCGGGCGCCTGGGGCGGTGCGGGGGCCTCGGCGGGCGCTTCGGGCGCGGGTGTCTCGGCGACTTGGGCAGGGAGCGGTGCCTCAACGGGCTGAGACGGAGCGGCTGCTGTCTCCGGTGCGTCGGTGACCGGGGCAGGGGCCACCGGCGCCGGCGCTTCCGGGGTGGGAGCGGCGGGCGCGGGGGCGGCTGCCTCGGTGTCAGTGGGCTGAGGAGCGGGCGCGGCCTGCGGGGCGATCGGCTCGGCAACCGGCGCGGGGGCCTCGACGCCGAGGGCGTCCGGCTGCTGCGCTACGGCCTCGGGAGCGGCCTCGTCCACCGGGCCGGGCGCGGGGGCCTCGGGGCCGGCAACCTCTGCGGGCGCCTGTGCGACGGCCTCGGGAGCGACTGCCTCGGGCGCCTCCGCGGGTGTCTCGGGAACACCGGCCGCCTCGACGGCACCGGCCTCGGGCGCAGGGGCGGCTTCCGGGAACGGGACCGCTTCAGGGGCCGGTTCGGCCTCGGCGACAGGAGCGGAGATCACGTCCTGCTCCGCGGCAGCCGCCGGAACCTGATGGCCGCCATCAGCGAAGTCGCCGACGCCACCCGGCCCGGGTACCTCGGGAGAATCGGCGGCAGGCCCCGGCTCACCGTCCTCAGCAGAACCGTCCTGAGCAGAGCCGTCCACGACCGGCACCTCCCCCGGAATCCCTCCAGGCGCGGAAACGGCCCCCGCCTCGGCCTCAGCCACCTGCACAGGGACGTCCTGCACCGGGGCGGCCTGCGCGGGCTGCTCGGCGTGGCCGCCCTGCTCCGCCGTCGCCTCCGTCGCCACACTGGTCGCGACGGCCGCGGGCACCGGCTGTGTTTCCGGAACAACCGTTTCCGCAGGGGCCGCCCCGGCGCCCACCGGGGCCTGGTGGGTGACCTGCGCGTCCCAGGGCGCCGCCGGGTGCGAGGGCGTCTCCGGGGCGCGCGGGGCGTCGAGGTACTCGGGTCCTGCCGGCTGCGGCGCGGGCTGTCGCAGCGGCGCGTCCGCCGGGCCGCGGTCGGCGAGCGAACGGACCGGGCTGGCGGAGCTGTCGGGCAGCGGCGGGCCTAGGTGCAGCGGGCGGCGCGGGGTGACGGGCGGGATCGGCGGAGGGTCGGGCAGCCGGACGCCGCCGAGGTCGACCGAGCCGCTGTCGCGGCCGGAGATCTCGTGCGGACCCGGCTCGTGCACGGTCTCGGCGACCGGCTCCGGCGCGGGCGGGGCGACCTCGTTGCCCCAGGCGCCCTGGGCGCCGGGCAACAGCAGCAGGTCGTCGTCCTCGGCGGTGGTCTCGGGCTCGGAGAGGTAGGTGTACGAACCGTGCGCGGGGGCGCCCGGCTGCTCCACCATGCCTGCGTTCTCCGGCAGTCCCTCGCCCGGGACCTGGCCGGTGTCGGTCATGCGTACCCCTCGCCCAATCGGTTAGTGCTCCTACGACCAGCTCGCCCGGAACGGCGCACCGACCGCCCCGCAGTGAAGAACGAGCGTGCGTCCCCAGCGGCACGAGCGGCCCGCCCCAAAAAGGCGACAAAGCCATTCAATGGCATTGTCGCGGCCGTACCACCCTCGCGGCAGCTTGATCCGCGACGGTTCCGCTGTGGACTGCGCCACGTTGCGCGTCCTCAGGTTCTGCCGTACCACACACACCCCAAAACGGGCAGGTTTTCCGGACATTGACCGACGAAGTGCCGGGCGTCCGCGTGCGGTGCAACGATCGGCCAGCCTACCGCGCGCAGTACGACAACCCGATCACGGGGACGGCGGCGGGATCAGGCGCTGCGCCGCGGCAGCACGCCGCTGAGCAGGAACGCGACGCTCCGCTCTTTCTCCGTCCAGGCCCGGGTGTCGAGTTCGACGGACTGCAGCAGGGCGCACTCGACGCTGTAGCCGTGCTCGGTCAGGTCACGGCCGATGAGTTCGGCGGAGTCGCGGGTGCCGGCGTGCGTGACGATGCGCTGTGGGCGGCGGTCGGCGACCGCCGAGACGACGGCCGCTCCCCCGCCGCCGACGCGGACGACGTCCGGTTCGGGGAGGTTCTCCAGGATGTGCGGGGCGGTGCCGTGCACGATCTGGAGCTGGACGCCGAGGCGGCGTGCGGTGGCGTCGGTGCGGGCGCAGGCGGCCCGGTCGCGGTCGACGGCGATGACGGCGGCGCCGGCGCGCGCGGCCTCGACGGCGAAGGCACCGCTGCCGCAGCCGATGTCCCACACGAGGTCGCCGACGCGCGGCCCGAGGCGGGCGAGTTGGGAGGCGCGCAGCGGCTGGGACTCGCCCTCGCCGAGGGGGGTGCCGTAGGTCTCGGAGGGCAGGGACCAGCCGCGGGGCCCGGCGGAGGGGTCGCGGCCGGCGATCCAGCCGCCTGCCTCCCCCGCGGTGCCGGGTCCGGCCGGGCCGCCGAGGACGATGACGACGTTGGGGTCGCGCCAGGCGTGGTCGGCGGCCTTGTCGGAGGTGACGATCGTGACGCGCTCGCGTTCGGTGCCGAGTTCCTCGCAGATGACGAAGGAGCGGTGGACTCCTTCGAGCAGCAGGCCGAGTTCGGCCGGGCCGGCGCCGGGTGAGGTGAGAACGGCCACCTTGGTGTGGGCGCGGCATACGTTCACCGCGCGGCGCAGGGTGCGGCGGTGTGCGACGACCACTTGTGCGTCGTCCCAGGGCATTCCGGCGCGGGCGAAGGCGGCGGCGACGGAGGAGACGGCGGGGACGACCTCGACCTCGAGGCCGAACTCGGGAGCGCGCAGGGTCCGTACGACGCCGAAGTAGCCGGGGTCGCCGTCGGCCAGCACGACGGCCGTGCCGCGGTGGCCGGCGATGCGGCGGGCGGCGAGGGCGACACTGCCGAGGCGGATGCGCTCGGCGCCGGCGGGTACCTCGGGGAGCGCCAGATGGTGGGCGGCACCCGCCACGAGCGTGGCGGCACCCAGGGCGGCGCGTGCCGCGTCGGTCAGCGGCGAACCGTCCCAGCCGATCACCGTGACCCGGTCGGCCATCGTCGTCAGTCTCCAGAGGATCTCGCAGGTCGTCTGCGTGTCGTGTCGCGAGCGGCCCGTGGGTGGGCTTGGTGAGAGTACCCGGTGGAGCCGGCGGAGGGGGCGGCGGTGCGGTCGCGCACGGTGGCCGTTCCGGTCAGTTCCAGTCGCCGAAGGAGGTGAAGCCACCGGGCAGCCGGCCGCCGACGCCCTCCAGGTCCTCGGGGAGCAGGCTCCAGACGATGAAGTCGGTGCGTACGTCCGTCCATGTGCCGTCCTCGGCACGGCTGCGGGCTATACAGGCGTTGCGCAGCACGCCCTCGCTGATACAGCCGATCTTCTGGGCGACCTGCTGGGAGGCGGTGTTGTCGGCCGCGGTGCGCAGTTCGATGCGTTCGAACTTCTGGTCCGAGAAGAGCCACCGGGCGGTGACCAGGGCGGCCTCGGAGGCGTAGCCCTCGCCCCGGGCCCAGGGGGCGATGATGTACGACAGTTCCGTGGAGCGTACGCGCCAGTTGGTCTTGCCGAGCTGGATGACGCCGACCAGGCGCTGGGTGAGGAACTCGGTGACCGCGAAGTCGAGACCGCGTCCCTCGGTGCGCTCGGCGGGGGCGTACTCGGTGATCCAGGTGCGGGCACCGTCCTCCGTGAAGGGCTGGGGGACGGAGGTCCAGGCGGCCACCTGCTCGTCGTTCATCATCGCGGCCAGGGCGGCGATGTCGTCTTCGTCAAGGGGACGCAGCACCAACCGCTCCGTGCTGATGGAGACGTTGGGAAAGGTGCTCGTCATGCGCCGCTCCGTAACCTTCGGTGAACCTTCAGGGCCTGCTCAACTGCCCAGCATGCAGCATGAAAGCACTGATCCGCACCACGGGGTCCTCCCCCACCAGGTGAGGAAGGACCCCTGCGGCGCGGGTGCCGGGCGAGGGCTCAGAAGGAGGCGAGCACGGCGCCGTCGTACTTGTCCTGAATGAACTTCTTCACCTCGGGCGAGGTGAGGAGCTTCGCGAGCTTCTTCACCCGCGGGTCCTTCTCCTCGCCCTTCTTCACGGCGAGGAAGTTGCCGTACGGATTGTCCTTCGGGGACTCCAGGACGAGGGCGTCCTTCGCCGGCTTGAGGTCGGACTCGAGGGCGTAGTTGCCGTTGACGACCGCGGCGTCCACGTCGTCGAGGGAGCGCGGGGTCTGGGCCGCCTCCAGCTCCTTGAACTTGAGGTTCTTCGGGTTCTTGGTGATGTCCGAAGGGGTCGCCTCGTTGCCGACGCCCGCCTTGAGGGTGATGATCCCGTGCGCGGCGAGGAGCTTGAGGGCGCGGGCCTCGTTGACGGTGTCGTTGGGGATGGCGACCGTCGCACCGCTCTTCAGGGCGTCGGCCTTCTTGACCTTGTGGGAGTAGAGGCCGAGCGGCTCCAGGTGGACCGTCACGACGGGCACGATGTCGGTGCCGTTCTTCTTGTTGAAGTCGTCGAGGTACGGCTGGTTCTGGAAGTAGTTGGCGCCCACGGAGCCGTCCTGCGTCGCCGTGTTCGGCGTGACGTAGTCGGTGAACTCCTTGACCTGCAGGTCGAGGCCCTCCTTCTTCGCCAGGTTGTCCTTGACGTAGGTGAGGATCTCGGCGTGCGGGGTGGGGCTGGCGGCGACGATCAGGGGTCCGTCGGAGCCGGAGTCGCCCGCGCCGCAGGCGCTGAGCCCGAGGGTGAGGGCTCCGGCGGCGAGGACAGCGGTGGTGATCTTGGCGGTGTTACGCACGAAAAGTGCCTTTCCTTATGGCCTTGAGGGTGGTGCGGCCCCGTCGTGGGTGGACGGGGAGTCTTAGGAGGCGGCCTTGAGCAGCCGCAGCTTCGGCGCGGGGCCGGAGTGGGCGCCGCGGCGGTGCAGGGAGCGGGCCGCGTAGTCGCCGGCGAACTGGATGACCGAGATGACGACGGCGAGGATCGCGACGGTGATCCACATCAGCTGGGTCTCGAAGCGCTGGTAGCCGTAGCGGATGGCGATGTCGCCGAGGCCGCCGGCGCCGACCGTGCCCGCCATGGCCGAGTAGCCGATGAGGGCGACGATCGTGGTGGTGGTGCTGGAGATCAGCGACGGCAGGGACTCCGGTACGAGGACCTTGCGGACGATGGTCCAGGTGTTGCCGCCCATGGACTGCACGGCCTCGACGAGCCCGTGGTCCACTTCGCGGACGGCCGTCTCGACCAGGCGCGCGAAGAACGGGATGGCGCCGACGGCGAGCGGCACGATGGCCGCCTCGACGCCGATGGTCGTCCCGGTGATGGAGCGGGTGAAGCCCATCAGCGCGACGATCAGGATGATGAACGGCAGGGAGCGGGCGATGTTCACGATCTGCCCGATGACCTTGTTGGCGGCGAGGTTCTGGAGCAGGCCGCCGCGGTCGGTCAGGACGAGCAGGATCCCGAGCGGCAGTCCGCCGACCACGGCGATGACCGTGGACCAGCCGACCATGTAGAGCGTGTCCCAACACGCCTGTTCCAGCAGGGGCTGCATCTCGGACCAGGTCACTTGACGCCCTCCTTCACCAGTTCGGACTCGTGGCCCAGGACGTCGATCTGCAGGCCCTGCTCGCGCAGGAACCCGATCGGTACGACGTTGTCCTCGTAGCGGCCGGGCAGTTCGATGCGCATCCGGCCGACCTGGAGGCCGCCGACGGTGTCGATGGCGGCGCCGAGGATCGAGATGTCGATGTTGTAGGTGCGGGCGAGCTGCGAGATGACGGGCTGGGTCGCGCTCTCGCCCTGGAAGGTGACGTCGACGACGGTGCGGTCCTCGCCGGAGGCCTCGCCGCCGAGCGGGAACAGCGCGGCGGCCAGCTCGGAGCCCGGGGTCGCCAGCAGCTCGCTGACCGTGCCCGACTCGACGACGCGGCCGTTCTCCATCAGCGCTGCGGAGTCGCAGACCGACTTCACGACGTCCATCTCGTGCGTGATGAGCAGGACGGTCAGGCCGAGCTGCCGGTTCAGGTCGCGCAGCAGCGCCAGGATGGACCGGGTGGTCTCCGGGTCGAGTGCGCTGGTGGCCTCGTCGGACAGCAGCACCTTGGGGTCGCCGGCGAGGGCGCGGGCGATGCCGACGCGCTGCTTCTGGCCGCCGGAGAGCTGCGCGGGGTAGGCGCCCGCCTTGTCGGCGAGGCCGACCAGGTCGAGCAGTTCCAGCGCCTTGCGGGAGCGTTCCTTGCCGGACTTGCCGAGGATCTCCAGCGGCAGCTCGACGTTGTCCTGGACGGTCCGGGAGGACAGCAGGTTGAAGTGCTGGAAGACCATGCCGATCCGGCTGCGTGCCTCCCGCAGTTCCTTCCCGGCGCGCGGGCCGCGGCCGGCCAGGGCGGTGAGGTCCTGTCCGGCGACGGTCACGGTGCCGGAGGTGGGGCGCTCCAGCAGGTTGACGCAGCGGATGAGCGAGGACTTGCCGGCGCCGGACTGGCCGATGACGCCGTACACCTCGCCTTCGCGGACGTGCAGGTCGACGCCGTCCAGGGCGGTGACCTCGCGGCCGCGTGAACGGTAGACCTTGGTCAGGTCCGTTGTGGTGATCACGTGGGTTTCCGTCACTGTCGAGTGCGCGGGCGTGGGTGTGCCCGGGCACAGAGGCATTCGTTCAGGGACGCGACACGGTTCTCGCTGAGGCGGGGAACCGGGGAGAACATGCGCGCGGGGCGGCTTGGCGTCTCGCACCGCTCAGGGCGTGCGGAGCTGCCACTGTCTCGCTTCGGGGCGCGAGCTCAGGGGGTGGTGCGGGGGCCCTCTAGAAGGCGCACATTCGACACATACAACGAGCACCGGGCGTCATGGTCGCCTCGGTCGCGGGGATGCGGTCGCTCGTCGTGGTCATGCCGCCAGTAAAACACGCGTACGGTCATGACAGTCACGCCGCTGTCCGGATGCTGGACAGCGGTGAACAGGGGCCGGGAAGCATCAGCCGCGGAGGGAGATTTCCACCCCCTGCTCGGTGACCTGTGCGGACAGGGCCGACAGGTTCTCGACGAGCAGGTCGGCCTGGAGCTCGTGGGCCTGGTGGGTTGTGGTCAACGCCACGGTGGTCATGCCGGCGGCGCGGCCGGCCGTCAGGCCCGCAGGGGCGTCCTCGAAGACGACGCAGGTGGCCGGGTCGACGCCGAGGGTGCGGGCGGCGAGCAGATAGGGCTCCGGGTCGGGCTTGCCGCGTGTGATGTCGTCGGCGGCGACGAGCGTCTTGGGGAGGATGCCGACGGCGTCGAGCCGCGCCTCGGCCAGCCGCCGGGTGGCGGAGGTGACGACGGCCCAGCGCTCGGCGGGCAGGGAGTCGAGGAACGCGCGCGTCCCGGGCAGGAGGCGCACACCGCCGTGGGGTACGTCCTCCACCTCCAGGTCCTCGATCCGCGCGAGGGCCCCCGGCACGATCTCGGCGGGCAGCAGGTCGGCGGCTATCTCGACGGCCGGTCGGCCGTGCAGTTCGACCCGCGCGAACTCCTCGGCCGTGATCCCGTACTCCGCGGCCCACCGTGTCCAGCAGCGGTCCACCGAGTCGAGGGAGGAGACCAGGGTTCCGTCGTTGTCGAACAGCAGGGCTTGCGCGTGGATCTTCATGCCCTCGACCCTACGGTGCGGGCCAGGGCCGGAAGCATCGGGCCTTTTCGGCCGTAATAAGGTCGCAGCATGCTTGCTGCTCTGACGCTGGTGACCGGCGTCGCCGCGCTGCTGCTCGCCGCCTGGTGCGGCCTCGCGGCCTACCGTGACCAGCCGACGAAGGACTGGCACTTCATCGGGATGGCCGTGGTCACCCTGCTGTCGCTGGTCCAGCTGGTGGTGGGGTTCGTGCTGCTGGCGCAGGGCGAGAAGCCGGAGCAGGGCACGACGATCTTCGTGGCGTATCTGCTGGGGGCGTTCGCGTGCGTCCCGGCGGCGGGGTTCATGTCACTGGCCGAGCGCACCCGGTGGGGCTCGGTGACCGTTGCCGCCGGCGGTGTGGTGCTGGCGGTGCTGGAGGTGCGGCTCTATGACATCTGGGGAGGCTGAGGTGAGCCGGCAGCGGCTGATCAGCGGGCCGGGCACGCTGCTGGTGTGGCTGTACGGCGTGATGGTCGTCGGGGCGGTGTCGCGGTCGGCGTATCAGATCGCGACGGAGTTCGACCGGGCACCGCTCGCGTATTCGCTGTCGGCGGTGGCGGGGCTGGTGTACGGGTTCATCACGTACTCGTTGGTGCGGGGTGGGGAGACTGCGCGGCGGGCGGCGCTGGTGTGTTGTGTCGCGGAGTTGGTGGGTGTGCTGACGGTGGGGACGTGGACCTTGGTCGAACCGTCGGCGTTTCCTGACGCGACCGTGTGGTCGGACTTCGGGATGGGGTATCTGTTCATCCCAGTGCTGTTGCCGCTGTCTGCCATTTACTGGCTGCGGCGGTCGCGGGCGCAGTAGGGGGTGCCGCCTGAGGTGAACAGGCGGCCGCGGGCCGGACGTGGCTTGTCGCGCCCACGCGGCGGAGCCGCACATCGACACAGCCCCGCGCCCCTAAGAGGCCGGAATCAAGCCGTCGCCGCGTACGTACCGGCCGGCTTCTCCAGGACGATCATGGGGATGCCGTCCGCGCCCTGGGACGTGCCGACCGTTTCGTAGCCCACCTTGCGGTAGAGGCGGAGGTTGCCCTCGTTGCGGTGGCCGGTGTGGAGGCGGAAGCGCTTGGCGCCGTGCTGGTCGGCGAGGGCCGATTCGGCCGCCCGGAGGAGGCGGGCTCCGATGCCGTGGCCCTGGAGGCGCGGGTGGACGCAGAGCTTGCCGATCGCGGCGGCGCCGTCCTCGGTGACCGAGCCGCGGACCGAGCCGACGACCTCGTCGCCGAGCCGGGCCACGAAGACGCAGTCCCGGGTGACCTCCTCGCGGACCGAGTCGAGGGTTTGGACGAGCGGGTCGATGCGGTAGTTCCCGTACAGCGCCGCCTCCCGCTGGAAGCACAGGTACTGCAGCCTGAAGATCTGCTCCGCGTCCTGCTCGGTCGCCGCAGAGATGGTCACGCTCATGCCCATGTGCGCACGCCTCCCGCTCATCTGATCACCTGTCGTCCCCCACTCCTATCCCCGTCCTCAGTGGGCCGCAACCTCCGGCGCAAGCAATCTGCGCAGACATCCCAGGCATCTGGAACGTTCCGGGCCAAGACTCCCCTGTGACATACCCAACTCCCCTGCGATTTCCCGGTATGTCAGGTCCTGCGGGGAGAGCAGCGCCTCCATCAGCCGGGGGCAGCGGCCCGGGAGGCGGCGTACGGCCTCGCGCAGGGCACGGCCGCGGGCCGCGGCGAGGGCGAGCTGCTCGGGGTCGCGGTCGCCGTCGTCGACCGGTTCGCCGGCGTACGGCCGTTCGAGGCGGCTCGTACGGCGGGTGCGGCGGGCCTCCGAGCGGACGGCGCGGCGGAGCCATCCCTGGGGGTCGAGCGGCGGGTCGTCGGCGTCGAGGCGCTCCAGCAGGCGGAGCCAGACCGCCTGTTCCAGGTCACCGGGCTCGGCTCCCGCGGCATATGCCTCCGCAGAGGCCTCGGCGGTGAGCAGCGGGCCCAGGGCGGTGACCAGGTCGGGTGTCATATGCGGAGCGACGCGGCCGCCCGGGCGGCGGGTTGCCCGGGCGGCCGAAGCTCACTCGACCGGGTGGTGTGAGCTCAGCCGTTGACGAAGGCCTCGCGGGCGAGCAGGCCCGTGTCGGGCTGGTCGGTGAAGACGCCGTCGATGCCGGTCGCGAAGTACGCCTTGTACGCGCCGAAGACATCGCCGTAGGCGTCCGCGTCCGTGCCCTTGCGGAAGTTCGCGGGCAGGAAGGGGTTCTCGTTGCGCAGGGTCCACGGGTGCAGGATCAGTCCCACCTTGTGCGCGTCCTGGACGAGCGTCGTCGGCTGTGTGAGGTTGCCCTTGGCGTCGCGCGGGATGACCAGGTCGAGGGTCGGGCCGATGCCCTGCGCGTAGGAGGCGATCTCCCTGAGGCCGGCCGGCTTGACCAGGTCGGCGACGGTGCGCGGGTCGCCGGTCTCGACGAAGTCATAGGGGCGGGTGTCCGCCGAGGACAGCAGGACGACCAGGGGGTTGTCGACGAGCTTGTTGAGGCGCTCGATGCTGGTCGGCTCGAAGGACTGGATGATGACCGGGGAGGTCCGCCGGTCCTTGCGGTACTTGCGCAGCACCTTGGCCACCCGCTCCTCCAGCGGCAGGCCCTGCTTGCGGAAGTAGGTGGGGTGCTTGAGCTCGGGGTAGATCCAGACCTGCTTGCCGCGCTTGCGGGTCTGCTCGTCCTGCCACTTCAGGACCTCTTCGAAGGTGGGGATCTCCCAGCGCCCGTTGTAGAGGGTGTTGTGCGGGCGGTTGGCCGGGATGCGCTCGATCGCGCGCAGCGTCTTCAGCTCGGCGAGCGTGAAGTCCTCGGTGAACCAGCCGGTGGTGGAGACGCCGTCGAGGAGCTTGGTCTTCTTGCGGCCGGCGAACTCGGGGTGGTCGGCGACGTCCGTGGTGCCGCCGATCTCCGGCTCGTGCCGGCAGACCAGGTGCCCGTCCTTCGTCGGCACCAGGTCGCCCGCCTCGACGATGTCGGCGCCCAGGTCGAGGGCCAGCTGGTACGAGCCCAGGGTGTGCTCCGGGC